>JBOGHG010000008.1:0-36391 GCA_050744525.1 Acidimicrobiales bacterium
GTCGCTCACCGAGCAGCAACCGGTGTCGGACTCGCCGCCCCACAGCTTCATGGTCACGCCGACGACGTCGTGGCCGGCGGCGACGAGGCGGGCGGCGGCGACCGAGGAGTCGACTCCCCCGGACATGGCGACGAGGACCTTCATCGGCCCGCCGGCTCCGGGTGGCGATCCCGCGCGCCGCGGAGACGGGCCACGGCGGCGGGGATCACCCGCAGGGCGTGGTCGACGTCCGCGTCGGTCGACGTCCACCCCAACGACAGGCGCAGGGCGCCCGCACCGAGCTGGGGCCCGATGCCCATGGCCGCCAGCACGTGCGACGCCTGGTGGGCACCGCTGGCGCACGCGGAGGCGGCGGAGGCGCACACGCCGGCTTCGTCGAGGAGGAACAGCAGGGCCTCGCTCTCGATGCCGGGGATGCACAGGTGGAGCGTGCCGGGGAGCCGGCGCGCGCCCTCGACGGCCGCGGTCTCGACCGCACCGGGGATGCCGGCGAGGAGGCCGTCGCCCAGTCGATCGCGCAGGGCGCCCACCCGCGCCGCGGCGGCGTTCCGCTCGGCGGCGGCGGCGCGCAGCGCTTCCGCCATGCCGACGATCCCGGCGACGTTGTGGGTGCCGCTGCGCAGCTCGCGCTCCTGTCCGCCACCCAGCAGCAGCGGCCGGAGCGGCGTGCCGGGCCGGGTCACGAGGACCCCGACGCCCTGCGGTCCGCCCACCTTGTGCGAGCTGACGGCGATGAGATCGGCAGCGGCCGCCACAACCGGCAGGTCGAGCCAGCTCGCGGCCTGGACGGCATCGCTGTGCACCACGGCCCGTGGGGCGGCCCGGCGCACGACTTCGGCGGCCTCCGCCACCGGTTGGACCACACCGATCTCGTTGTTCGCCGTCATCACCGCCACCAGCGTGACGTCGGGCGTGAGCGCGGCCCCGAGCGCATCGAGATCGAGCACGCCCCGGGCGTCGACCGCTACCGTCGCCCCGCCGACGACGCTGACGGGGTTGCGCACGGCGTCGTGCTCGATCGCGCTGCACAGCACCGGCCCCGGCCGAGCGGCGTGGACGCCCCGCACGGCCAGGTTGTCGGCCTCGGTGCCACCGCTGGTGAAGACGACGTCACCGGGGCGGCAGCCCACGACGTCGGCGACGACGTCGCGGGCCTCGTCCACGGCCTGGCGGGCGACCCGGGCCACCCGGTGATCGCCCGAGGGGTTACCGAACCGCTCTCCCAGCCACGGCAGCATGGCGTCGCGGGCGGCCGGACGGAGGGGCGTGGTGGCGGCGTGGTCGAGATAGGCGACGCGGTCGGGCCGGTCGGGCTGATCGGGCTGATCGGGCACCCGACCATTCTCGCAGCCTGCTGCCCCTACCCCCACCGCCGCGGTTGCGGTGGGCCATCATTCCCCCCGGGAAGACACCCATGGACGGCTACGGACCCAGCACGTACGGCGACCGCTTCGCCGACGTGTACGACGACTGGTACGGCGACGTGTCCGATGTCGATGCCACGGTCGAGCGGGTGGCCGCGCTCACCGCCGCTGCCGGAACTGACCGCGTGCTCGAACTTGGCGGGGGCAGCGGGCGCCTGGCGCTGCCGCTGGCGGCCCGCGGGATCGCCACGTGGACGGTGGACGCGTCGCTCGCCATGGTGCGGCGGCTGCGGGGCAAGCCGGGCGGCGCCGGCGTCCGCGCCGTCGTCGGGGACATGGCCGCGCTGCCCCTGTCGCCCCGGGCCCGGTTCGGTGTCGTGCTGTGCGCCTTCAACACGCTGTTCAACCTCACGACGATCGAGGCCCAGCGGCGCTGCCTGGCCGACGCGGCCGACCGGATCGTCCCCGACGGCGGGCGCCTGGTGGTCGAGTCGTTCGTCGCGTCGCCCCCCGACGAGGGCGACGCCGCGATCGGCGCCGTCGAGCCCCGGCGCATCGGCCTCGACGAGGTGGTGCTGACCGTGACCCGGGTCGATCCCGCCAGCCACACCATCACCGGCCAGCACGTGCAGATCACCGAGGCCGGCATCCGCCTACGCCCCTGGATGTTGCGTTACCTCTCGCCCGGGGAGCTGGACGCCCTGGCGGCCGACGTCGGGCTGCGGCTCGTCGAGCGCCACGCCGGGTGGCGAGCCGAACCGTTCACGGGAGACTCGTCCACCCACGTCTCCACATACGCGCTGATGACCCATTGATAGCGGTACGTTGACGCAGTGCACCACGCCGCGCGCACCACGACAGCCTGCATCTCCCCCTCACGCCGTTGAGAATGAGCCAGCTCCGCCTCAATCCCCTCACGGGGCGCTGGGTCGTGATCGCCGTCGACCGGGCCGCGCGTCCCGGCGACCTGATCTCGCCTCACCTCCCGGTCGAGGCCGATCCCGAGCGGCCCTGCCCCTTCTGCCCCGGCAACGAGGAAGCCACGCCCCCGGCGCTGGAGACGTATGGCAAGCAGGGCGAGTGGGTCGTGCGGGTCGTCCCCAACCGCTACCCGGCCTTCGACGGCGACGTGCCGCTGCAGGTGCACAACCTGGGCCCGGTGTTCACGCAGGCGGACGGCAGTGGCATCCACGAGATCCTGGTGTTCTCGCCCGACCACACCTCGGGCTGGGCCGACCTCGACGACGCCCAGGCGGCGGTGACCATGGCCGCTATCCGGGATCGTCTCGAGGACCATGCACAGAGGTCCGCCATCCGCTACACGCAGGCGATCGTCAACCACGGACGCGAGGCCGGCGCCAGCCTCGTGCATCCCCACGGCCAGCTGCTCGGCATCCCCTTCGTGCCGGGGGAGATCGCCGACGAGGAGGCCGGGTTCCGCCGCTTCGAGGGGTCGTGCCTGCTGTGCACCACCCTCGAGGCGGAGGAGGCCGCCGACCACCGGATCGTCCACGCCGACGAGCGCGTGATCGTGGTTTGCCCCTTCTGGTCGGGCACGCCCTACGAGATGCTGGTGCTGCCCCGCCACCACGACGTCCACCTCACCGACGCGGCGCCGGCCGACGTCGCCGCCGCGGGTCGGGCCCTTCGCACGGCGCTGGCCCGCCTGCGGGGATGTCTCGGCGACGTGGCCTACAACGTCGTGTTCCACACCGCGCCGCACCGCCACTCGGGCCCGTTCCACTGGCACGTCCACGTGGTGCCCCGGGTCACGAGTGTGGCGGGATTCGAGCAGGGCACGGGCGTGATGATCGACATCGTCGCCCCCGAGCTCGCCGCCCGGCACCTCCGGGTCGTCGGATAGCCGGGCGTCGAGGCATACGGTCCTACGTCCGCGCCGCCGCCAGGCTCGTCGCCAGTTCGTAGACCCGACGGCGGGGCACGTCGAGGCGAGCCGCCACCGCGCGGGCGGCGTCGCGAGCCGTGGCCCCGGCCGCCAGCTCGTACCGGAGCGCGTCGACAACCGCGCCGTCGTCAGGCGGCGCGGCGGCGGGCGCGCCTTCGAGCACCACCACGATCTCGCCCCGGAGTGCGGCCGTATGCACCCACCCAGCCGCCTCGCCCAGCGAGCCCCGCCACAGCTCCTCGTGCAGCTTGGTGAGCTCGCGGGCGACCACCACCCGGCGGTCGGCGCCGCAGGCGTCGACCAGGTCGCCGAGCGTGCGCGCCAGCCGGTGCGGCGCCTCGTACAGCACCACCGTGCGGGGCTCGGCCGCCACCGCCGCCAGCCGCTCCGCCCGTCCCGGGCCCTTGCGGGGCAGGAAGCCCTCGAACACGAAGCGGCCCGCCGCCAGCCCGCTCGTCACCAGCGCCGCCAGCGCCGCCGATGGACCGGGGACGACCTCCACCGGGTACCCGGCGGCGACGGCCGCCCGGACCAGGCGCTCGCCGGGGTCCGAGATGCCGGGCATGCCGGCGTCCGACACCACCGCCACCCGCTCCCCGCGAGCGAGACGGGTGAGCACGCCGCGGACCTCGCGGGCCTCCGTGTGCTCGTTGACCACCACCAACGGCGGACGCTCCACGCCGGCGTGCTGGAGCAGCCGCCCGGTCCGGCGGGTGTCCTCGCAGCAGATGGCGTCCGCCGCACGCAGGGCCTCGACGGCTCGCGGTGCGAGGTCGCCCAGGTTGCCGATGGGCGTGCCCACCAGCACGAGCACGCCGCCCGTCCCATCCCCGTCCGTCACCCCTTGACCTCGAGCTCGTCGCCCGGGCGCAGGTGCCAGCGGTCGAAACACCCCGCCTCGGCTTCGATCACGGCACGCGAACGCCAGACCACCCGCGAGACCCGGTGGCGCGGCATGCGCACGACCCGGAGGACGCGCAGGTCGGCGTCGCAGAACGCGACGTCTATGGGGAACCTCATGCCCAGCGTGTGCACGGAGCGCGCGGGACGCAACAACAGCGCCCCGTCGACGCCGTCACGCCCGAGCAGGCCCCGCCGCCGTCGCTGGCGCGACTCGGCCAGGTCGAGGCTGGCCAGTACCTCGCCATCTCGAAGCAACCATGCCACGCAATCATCATGCCGCCCCACGGCGCTGGTGCCCTACACGGCGAAGCGGATCTCGAGCACGTCGCCGTCGGCGACCTCGTAGTCCTTGCCCTCGACCCGCAGCTTGCCGACCTCGCGGGCCTTCGACCACGAGCCGATCTCCACCAGATGGTCCCAGTGGATCACCTCGGCCCGGATGAAGCCCTTCTCGAAGTCCGTGTGGATCACACCGGCGCACCGCGGCGCCTTCCACCCGGCCCGGAACGTCCACGCCCGGCTCTCCTTCTCGCCGGTGGTGAAGAAGGTGCGGAGGCCCAGCAGGTGGTAGGCGGCATGGACGAACCGGGGCAGCGCACCCTCCCCCAGCCCCAGGGCCTCGAGCATCTCGCCCCGCTCGTCGACGTCGAGCTCGGCGGCCTCGGCCTCGAGCTGCACGCACATGGCCAAGACCTCGGCCCGGCCCGCCAGCTCGGCCTCGACGGGCGCGACCACTGCGGCCACGTCGCCGAGCTGGTCCTCGCCCAGGTTGACCACCGCCAGCACCGGGCGGTTGGTGAGCAGGAAGTAGGGCCGCAGGAGGGTCAGCTGCTCGGCGTCGAGGCCGCTGCGGTAGAGCGGCGTGCCGGCGGCCAGCGCCGCCTCGGCGGCGTCGAGGGCGGCGACCTCGGCGGCCAACGTCCGATCGGCTTTCGCCGCCTTGCGGCGCTTGGCGATCTGGTTCTCCACCGACTCGAGGTCGCCCAGGGTGAGCTCCAGCTCGAGGACCCGCAGGTGTTCGAGCGGATCGTCGGGGCCGGGTATCTCGGCGTCGGTGAACGCCCGCAGGACGTAGACGACGGCGTCGACCTCGCGGATGTTGGCCAGGAAGCGGTTGCCGAGCCCCTCGCCCTTGCTGGCCCCTTCGACCAGCCCGCCGATGTCGACGAACTGCACGCTGGCAGGCACCACGTTGCGGCTGGCCGACATGGTGGCGAGCGCGTCCAGTCGGCTGTCGGGCACCTTGGCGACACCGACGTTGGGGTCGCGGGTGGCGAAGGCGTACGCCGCAGCGAGGGCACCGCCGCCGGCGAGGGCGTTGTAGAGCGACGACTTGCCGGCGTTGGGGAGGCCCACGAACCCGAACCGTTCCATCGATGCCGAGGGTACCGGCGGGTAGCGTGCGCGCATGGAGCGGGAGATCGTCGTCCGGGGAACGGGTGAGGCGCGCGCCCTGCCCGACCGGGCGAGCCTCACGGTCGAGGTCACGGCCGACCACAGAACGCAGGAGGCCGCCTACGACGCCCGCGCCAAGCTGGCGACCCAGGTCGACGCCGTGCTCGACCGCCAGGCCGACGCCATCGACCGAACCACGATCGCGTCCCTCGTCGTGCAGCCGCGCATCCGTTGGCATGGTGGCGAGGACATTCACACCGGGTGGCGGGCCAGCCGCACGTCGTTCGTCGACATCGTCGAGCTCGACGCGCTGGGCGACATCATGACGGGGCTGGTTGATGCGGGTGCCGCTGTGCGTGGCCCGCAATGGTCGATGGCACCGACCAATCCCGCCTACGACCAGGCCCGGCGGGCAGCAGCCGAGGACGCCCGGCGCCGTGCCGGGGCCTACTCCACCGCGTTGGGGCTGTCGCTCGGGCCGGTGACCTGGGTGGCCGAGCCGGGTCTGCGCGGCCGTCCCACACCGCCGCCCGGCCAGGCGAGAGCCGTCGCCCTGGCGGCCTCTGCACTCGCGAACGCCGAGGCGGAGCCCGAGAGCGAGAACCTGGCTCCAGCGGAGCTGACCGTCCAGGTCGACGTGGAGGTCGCATTCGCCATTCTCGACGTGGCCGGCGACCCCGGCCGCGACTGATCCCGACCGTGACCGGCGCCCCCATCCATCCGGCCGACGCCCTCGACCGCATCGTCTACCTGCTCGACCGGGCGCTGGCCGAGCCCGCCAAGGTGAGGGCCTTCGCCCGCGTCCGCGACGTGGTGCTCGACCGCGGCGACGACGAGATCGCCCGCCTCCACGCCGCCGGAAAGCTCACCGAGCTCCCGGGCGTGGGGCCGACCACGGCCAAGGTGATCGCCGAGGCGCTCGACGGCGGGGTGCCGGAGTACCTGGCGCAGCTCGAGGAGGAGACGATCATCCCGACCGGCGACGGCGCCGAGGTGCGGGCGGCGCTGCGGGGTGACTGTCACACGCACTCGACCTGGTCGGATGGCGGGGCGCCCATCGAGAAGATGGCCCGCACGGCCATCGCCCTCGGCCACGAGTACATGGTGCTGACCGACCACTCGCCGCGGCTGACCGTCGCCCACGGGCTGACCGCGGAACGGCTGCTGGCCCAGCTCGACGAGGTGGCCGAGCTCAACGAGCGCTTGGCGCCGTTCCGCATCCTCACCGGCATCGAGGTCGACATCCTGGAGGACGGGGCCCTCGACCAGCGCGACGACCTGCTGGCCCGGCTCGACGTGGTGGTGGCGAGCGTCCACTCCAAGCTGCGGATGGAGGCCCGCGAGATGACGCGCCGCATGGTGCAGGCGATCGCCAGCCCCCACGTGGACATCCTCGGCCACTGCACCGGGCGCAAGCTGGTGGGGCGGGGCCGCCCGCCATCGCAGTTCGACGCCGACGTGGTGTTCGCCGCCTGCAAGCGGTTCGACACCGCCCTCGAGATCAACTGCCGCCCCGAGCGCCAGGACCCGCCCGAGGACCTGCTCGACCAGGCCATCGACTGGGACCTCCGCTTCGCGGTCGACACCGACGCCCACGCGCCGGGCCAGATGGAATGGCAGACCTACGGTTGCGACAAGGCGGCGCGTGCGGGCATCGAGCCCGAGCGGATCGTCAACACCCTGCCGGCCGACGACCTGGTCGCCTGGGCGGCGGGCCACACGGACTGAGGTACCGACCCCGTCACCCGCCCTTCCTGGCGCCGAAGTGGCTGCTGGCCAACCAATCCTGCGCCCGAAACCTCGACCTCGACCTCAGATCGAGGGATGGGCTCGTTGGCGCAGAACGCACCGCGCCCTTGACACCCTTGCCTTGACGCCCTTGCACCGCTATCCTGGAGCCCATGAAGGGGCGCACAACCGCCGCCAAGACCGACGCCGCCTATGTGGATCGGGTCTCGTCGCAGGTGAGCGAGGAGCTGGCCCGCCGGGTCGACACCCTGCGCCGCAACGGCCACAAGGCGGCCGACCTGGGTGATCCCGACGACCTCGCCGCCCGCATGCTGGCGGTGGTCCCGGCGCCGTCGCCCTGGCGCGATCTCGGGCCCTTCTACAGCACGTCGGGCCTGGCCCGGGTGCTCGGCGGCGTGAGCAGGCAGGCCATCGAGGAACGGCGCCGGCGTCGCACCATCCTGGCGTTGCGCACCGCCGACGACGTGTGGGTGTACCCGGCGTTCCAGCTCGACGACCGCAACCGGGTGGTGCGGGGGTTGGCCCAGGTGCTCGAGCGGTTTCACCCCGAGACCCCCGACGACGAGTGGATGGTCGCCGCCTTCGTCGCCGCGTCCCAACCGGGGCTCGACGGCCGCTCGATCGTGGAGCACCTGCGCGCGGGGGGCGACCTGGCCCCGGCCTTGGCGCTGGCCGACGAGCGCGCCCGGCGGTGGGCCATCGGGGCCTGACGGCGTCAGTAGTCTCGTCGCCAGGCCGTAACCCCTCCAGCACTCATCGTGAACCCCGACGCGCCCGCAGACGCCAAGCATCCGGTCAGCACCCGCCAGGCCCTCGCCCTCCGGCTTCCGCCGGCCGCCGACGACCTGGCCGGCTTCCCGGTGTGGCACGTGCACGGCGGCACGACCCTCTTCCGCGTAACGACCTCGGGCTACGGGCCCTGGTGGTTCTCGAGCGACGGCGCCGGGCGCTTCGACCTCCCCCCGCCGCGCGGCACCTGCTACCTGGCCGACGACGAGATGGGCGCGCTGCTCGAGGTGCTCGGACCGGTGGCGGTCGTCGGCGCCGATTGGGCCAAGCGGTTCAGCATCTGGCAGCTGGGCCTCCCCGACCAGTGCAGTGCCGCCGACACCACCGTCCGGGCCGCCCGGGGCTTCGGCGTGACCGCCGAGCTGGCCACGATGACGCCGTACGACCTGCCCCAACGCTGGGCGGCTGCGTTCGCCGCCGCCGGGTACCAGGGCGTGCGCTACCGCGTCAGGCACGATCCGGGGGGCAGCCGGGCGCTTGCACTGTTCGGCGCCGCCGGCGAGCGCACGCGCTGGCCCCGGGGGCCTCACTGGAACGTCGACGACGACGTGCTGGAGCGGCTGGCGGACCAGACCGGGCTGCACATCGCGGTGATCCCCGACGCCGCCGACCTCGGCGACCTCCTGGACTAGGGAGCGCTCGCGCCCACGGGTGCCGGGCAGGGGGGTTGATTGCCCCCGCGGAGGCGCCGGTAACCTGCCGGACCATGTCGAAGCGCACCGTCAAGCGCAAGATCCGGGCTCGCCGCAAGAAGGCCAACCACGGGCGCAAGCCCAACACCGGCCGCGGCTGAGCCGGCCCGGTTCCTGCGGACCCGATGGCGGCGCCGGAACCCGCGCCGGCCGGCCCCCAGGCCGCCGCAGCGCCACCCGGCGGGCGGCGGGACGGCGTGGTCGAGGTCGTCCACGGCGTGGAGGTGGCGGACCCCTACCGCTGGCTGGAGGACGGCGACGCGGCCGACACGCGGGCCTGGGTGGCGGAGCAGAACAGCCATACCCGGGCCGTCCTCGACGCCCGTCCCGAGCGCACCGGCCTGGCGGAACGGTTCGCGACGCTGTTCGGCGCCGGCACGGCGGGGGCGCCGTCGATCCGCGGACACCGACTCTTCTCGCTGGACCGCTGGGGCGACCACGAGCAGGCCGTCCTGGTCGTCCGCAGCCTCGACGGCACGGCAGACCCGCGGACCCTGCTCGATCCTCACGCACTGACGGGCGACGCCACCGCCTCGCTGGACTGGTACGCGCCCTCCCTCGACGGCGGCCTGGTCGCCTTCGGCATCTCGGCCGGGGGCGACGAGCGCAGCACGCTCGGCGTCCTGGACGTGGCGATGGGTGAGCGGCTCCCCGACGCCATCCCCTTCACCCGCGCCGCCTCGGTGGCGTGGGCACCCGACGGCCGCGCCTTCGCCTACACCCGCTACCCCGACCCGGCGGCCGTCGGCCGGGACGAGGCCAACTACCACCGCACCGTCTGGTGGCATGCGCTGGGCGACATGCCGGGTCACGACGAGCTGGTCTGGGGCGACCTGCCCGACAAGACCGCCTGGCCGTCGGTCGAGCTGTCCCGTGACGGCCGCTGGCTGGTGATCGAGGTGGCGCTCGGCTGGACCAGGGTGGACGTCCACCTCATCGACCGGACAACCGGGCGACGCACGACCGTGATCGAGAACGTCGAGGTGCTGTCGTCGTTCACGGTGGTGGGCGACCATCTCGTCGGCCACACGACGCTCGAAGCCCCGCGTGGTCGGGTGGTCACGACGCCCCTGCGCGCCCCCACGCCCGAGCACTGGCGCACCGTGGTGCCCGAGTCCGACGACGTCATCCAGGCGGTGGCGGTGACCGAGGCGTCGCTGCTGGTGGCGTCCACCCGGACGGCCCTGTCCCGGCTCCACCGCCTGCCGCTCCCGGTCGACCAGGGCGGCGCTCCGGGAGCGCCCCTCGAGGGCCCGCCGCCGGTCGAGATCGCCCTACCCGAGCCGGGGTCGCTGGCCGGCATCGCCGGCGACCGTGAGGCCGAGACCGCGGTGGTCGCCTTCACCTCCTGGACCCGGCCGTCGGCGCTGTGGCGTTGGCAGCCCGGCGAGGAGCTCAGGCGATGGAGCGACCTGCCATCGCCGGTCGATCCCAGCCGGTACCGGGCCGAGGTCGAGACGTACCCCTCGACCGACGGCACGCCGATCACCCTGTGCACTGTCCGTCGCACCGACGTCGAGCCGGGACCGGACACGGCGACGCTGCTGACCGGGTACGGCGGGTTCGCCGTCAGCATGAGCCCGGGCTACAGCCCGGCCGCGGTGGGGGTTGCCGACGACGGTGGCGTCTTCGCCGTGGCCGGCATCCGTGGCGGCGCCGAGGAGGGCGAGGAGTGGCACCGAGCCGGCATGCGCGAGCGCAAGCAGCAGGCGTTCGACGACTTCGCGGCCGCGGCCGACTTCCTGGTCGGCGCCGGCCGGACCTCCCGGGACCGGCTGGCGATCCAGGGCGGCAGCAACGGCGGACTGCTGGTCGCCGTCAGCGAGACCCAGCGCCCCGACCTGTGCCGCGCCGTCGTGTGCGCGGTGCCGCTGACCGACATGATTCGCTTCCCGCGCTACCTCATCGCCCGCCTGTGGACCCCCGAGTACGGCGACCCCGACCTGGCCGACGAGTTCGCCTGGCTGTGGGCCTACTCGCCCTACCACCACGTGGTCGACGGCACCTGCTACCCGGCGACGCTCGTGCTGACCGGCGAGGAGGACAGCCGCGTCGATCCCGCCCATGCCCGCAAGTTCGCGGCCGCACTGCAGTGGGCGACCGCGTGCGGCGACCGCCGTCCGGTGCTGGTGCGGGTCGAGGCCCGGGCCGGGCACGGCCAGGGCAAGCCCACCTCGAAGCAGGCCGACGAGGCCGCCGACGTCCACGCCTTCGTGCGCTGGCAGCTCGGGATGCAGCCGGGGAGCCCGGGAGCCCGGGCATAGTGGACCCTCGCGGAATCAGTCGTGGCTAGCCTGCCGTCGCCGTGCTCGACCACGTCTTCACCGATGCCATCGGCGCCCTGCGCGACTCGCTGGAGCGCGCCCTGCTGGAGCGACAGGCGTTCGAGGAGCGCTTCCAGGTAGACGTGCTCCTGGGCGACGTGACCTGGGAGACGTCCTACGGGCTGCCGGGCGAGGGCCTGCCGCCGCGGGTCCAGGCCGACCTCACGCTCGACTGGCCAACATGGGCGCAGACCGCCTATCGGTCCTGGTACATCGGCGAGCCGTTCGCCGACCCACCTCGCATCGAGATCGAGCTGGTGCTGCGTCTGCAGCGCCTGGCCGAGTCGCCCGACCCCAGAGTGGTGCTGGCGGCGTTGCCGGAGATGAGCGCGTCGATCGGGTCGGAGCATCTCGAGCGGTCGGGCCCGACGATCGAGACCGTCTGCTCGGCCGACCTCGAGGAACGCGAGTACGCCATCGAGGTGTCGTACGAGGGTAGCTACGAGCTGGACGAGGCCACGCTGGAGGACGGCACGACCCTGGATGACCACCTGAGCGCCATGGGGGGATGGATTGCCTCGACCCTGGTGAAGCTCGGCGATCTCAAGCTCCCGTTCCTACCCCCCGTGGAGGAGGAGTCGTGACCGCGTTCCCTCGGGGGCTGCGCCCCCGGACCCCCTCGCCCCCCGGCTCCCTGGCGGTCGCGCGGTCGGCCGGTCAGGAGCTGCGCTCGTGACCGTGGACGATGTGCTTCTCGTGGACACCGTCGAGCGGGTTGCCACCGTCACCCTCAACCGGCCCGGCGCCCGCAACGCCCTGGACCGCGAACTACGGCGGGCGCTGCAACGCACCATGCACACCCTTGGCTCCGATGATGACGTGGACGTCGTCATCCTCACCGGCGCCGACCCCGCGTTTTGCGCCGGGTTGGATCTCAAGGAGCTGGCTGCGGGGCCCGACCGGGGGGTCGAGGCGCTGGTCGCCGACGACTCACCACCGTGGGAGCGCGGTCCCTTCCCGCCCATCGACAAGCCCGTGATCGGCGCCGTCAACGGGGTTGCCGTAACCGGCGGCTTCGAGCTGGCACTGCGCTGCGATCTGCTGGTGGCGTCGGAGCGCGCCGCCTTCGCCGACACCCATGCCCGGGTCGGGATCATGCCCGACTGGGGCCTGACCGTGCTCCTGCCCCAGGCGGTCGGCGTGCGCCGCGCCCGGGAGATGTCGGCAACGGGCAACTTCGTCGACGTCGGGACCGCCCTCGCATGGGGGCTGGTCAACCACGTCGTCCCCCACGACGACCTGCTGCCCTTCTGCCGGAGGCTGGCGGCCGACATCGTGTCCAACGACCAGCGGGCCGTCCGCCGGGTCCTCGACACATACGCCGAGGGGGCGCGGCTGAGCGCCGGCGACGCCTGGAGGGTCGAGGCCGCGGCGGCCCACGACTGGCGGGGGTCGGGCATCGATCCGGCCGAGGTCGAGGCCCGGCGGTCCGCCGTCACGCAGCGCGGTCGATCGCAACTCTGAACCGCGGGGGAAGACCTGCGTTCCCACCCACACCCGCAGAATGGCACGATGCTGCTCGACCCCCGCTTGGCCGTGTTGCTGGCCGCGACGCTGTGGGGGACCACCGGGACGGCGCGGGCCCTCGGGCCCGACGACGCCTCCCCCACCGCCGTCGGCGCCGCCCGGCTCGTCGTGGGTGGGGCGTGCCTGGTCCTGGTCGGGTGGCGCCGGGGCTGGCTGTCGGCGCCCACCGGGCCCGACTCCCCGCGCCGCCGCGTGCGCGACGCCGGTGCCACGCCCGCGTTCCCGGTCGCCGTTGCGGCCATGGCCGCCTACCAACCGCTGTTCTTCGGCGGTGTGGCCCGCACGGGGGTCGCCATCGGCACGATGGTCGGCATCGGCAGCTCGCCGGTGTTCGCCGGCCTGCTCGGCGTCGTTGTCCGCGCCGAACGGCCCGGGCGCCCCTGGCTGGCCGCGACGGCGCTGGCGGTCGCCGGGACCCTGCTGCTGGTCGGGGCCGGCGATCGCGACGACGTCGATCCCACCGGCGTGGCGTTCGCCCTCGGCGCGGGGTTCGCCTACGCGATCTACGTGCTGGCGACGAAGCTGCTCCTCGACCGCGGCACGGCGCCCGATGCGCTCACCGCCCGCGTCTTCGGATCCGCCGGGCTGGTGCTACTGCCCGTGGCGCTGGTTGCCGGGATCGGTCCCCTGTTGTGGCCCGGCGGCCTGCTCATGGTCGCCCACCTCGGCCTCGTGACCGTCGCCGTCGCCTACGTGCTGTTCACCCGGGGGCTGACCGGCGTCGGCGTGGCCGCGGCCGGCACCCTCACGCTGGCCGAGCCCGCCACCGCCACGCTGTGCGGCATCGCCATCCTCGGTGAGCGTCCCGGTGGCGTCGCGCTCGCCGGTCTCGCCCTGGTCGCCACCGGCATCGTCCTGCTGGTGGCCAACCGCCGGCAAGGCCGTGTCGCGGTCGCTTCCCCCGGTTCGTAGGGTGGGCGCATGCTCGACGAAACGATCAAGAAGCTCGCCACCGGAAAGAACATCGTGGCCGTCACGACTCTGCTTCCCGACGGCACGCCCATGACCCAGCCGCTCTGGGTCGACGCCGACGACGACCACCTGCTGCTCAACACCGAGGTGCATCGGCAGAAGTTCCGCAACATCGAGCGCGATCCCCGGGTCACGGTCGCCATCTGGGACAGCGCCGACCCCTATTTCTACGTCGAGGTGCGGGGCGAGGTCGTGGACACGGTGCGGGGCCCCGAGGCCCGCGCCCACATCGACCAGCTCGCCCAGAAGTACACCGGCGGCGACTACGCCGGCACCGTCCGCTCGGAGCGGGTGATCCTCAAGGTCGCGCCCACCAAGCGTCAGTTCATCCGAGGGACATAGCCGACGACCGGTGCGTCACGCCAGGTCCGCGAGCCGGACCTCGGGCCGGGCGCCGATGTGGCTTATGACCTCGGACGCCGCCAGCGAGGCCAGCCGGCCACACTCGGGCAGTGGCCGGCCGGCGGTGTAGCCGTAGAGGAACCCGGCGGCGTAGAGGTCACCGGCGCCCGTGGTGTCGACCACCTCGACCGGGTGCGCCGGCACCTCGTGGGTCTCGCCGCCGGCCACGATCACCGAGCCGCGGGCGCCCAGTGTCAGGCACGTGATGCCGACCTCCGTGCGGGCCCTCGCGATCGCCGTCTCCACGTCGTCGCAGCCCCACAGGATGCAGGCCTCGGACTCGTTGGCGAAGAGGATGTCGATCCGCTCCCGCACGAGCGGCAGGAAGTCGTCGTGGTGCCGCTGCACACAGAACGAGTCGGACAACGTCAGCGCGACCTTGCGGCCGGCCTCCGTGGCGATGTCGGAAGCCTTCCAGTACGCGTCCATCGACTCCGGTCGGTCGAACAGGTAGCCCTCCAGGAACGTGACCTGGGCACGGCGCACCAGGTCGGCGTCGACGTCGCTGGGGCAGAAGAACTCGGAGGCACCGAGGTAGGTGTTCATGGTGCGCTGGGCATCGGGCGTCACGATGATGAGGCTGCGCCCGGTGGACGGGCCGCCGCGTGCCGCCGGGCACTCGAACACGACGCCCTGCGCCCGCAGGTCGTGGGCGAACACGGCGCCCAGCTGGTCGTCGAACACCCGGCCCAGATAGCCGGCCCGACCGCCCAGGCTGGCGATGCCGGCGATGCTGTTCCCGACGGAGCCGCCCGACATCTCGATGGCCGGGCCCATGGCCGTGTAGAGCTCCTCGGCCCGGTCGGTGTCGACGAGCGTCATAGCGCCCTTCACCAGCCCGTGGGCGTCGAGGAACGCATCGTCTTCGTGGGTCAGGACGTCGACGAGCGCGTTGCCGATGCCGACGACGTCGAGGGAGGCCTCCAGAGTCACGGCGGGTCAGGCTACAGCGCGCGAGCCGACGGATCGCAGCCACCGAGGCCGACCGCCCGCCCGTCCAACCGGCGCCAGAACCTCGCGAACACCGCAAGAAACCAGCGCCGGAACGGCCGGAGGACCCGCCGGGCCACGGCACGGTCGACCGCTCGGTACGGTGGCGTGCCGTGCCCGAGCAGACACCCTCGCCAGAGATCCTCACGCCCGACACCGCACCGGTCCCGACCGACACCAACCCCCACCGGCTCCCCCGCACGGTCGTGCCCCGCCGCTACGACCTCACGCTCGAGCCCGATCTCGAGGCCGCCAGCTTCGCCGGCCACGAGGTCGTCGCCGTAGAGGTGCTCACCGAAACCAGCGAGGTGGTGCTCAACGCCGTCGAACTCGAGATCGACGAGGCGACCGCCGAGGTGCCGGGTGCGGGCGGCGGGCTGGCGGCGAGCGTCACCCTCGACGACGAGGCCGAGCGGGCCACGCTCACCTTCGACCGGCCGCTCCCCGCCGGCGACGCCAGGCTGCGCCTCCGCT
This sequence comes from Acidimicrobiales bacterium, assembly GCA_050744525.1. GTDB lineage: Bacteria > Actinomycetota > Acidimicrobiia > Acidimicrobiales > VFJN01 > DASQUK01. Next base: position 15,488 of record JBOGHG010000008.1, read on the forward strand.
TCCGGGGTGTCCTCAACGACAAGCTGCGGGGGTTCTACCGGTCGACGTTCACCGACAGCGACGGCGTCGAGCGGGTCCTGGCCGTCACCCAGATGGAGGCCACCGACGCCCGCCGGGCCTTCCCCTGCTGGGACGAGCCCGACGCCAAGGCCGTCTTCGGCGTGACCCTCGTCGTCCCCGAGGACCTGCTCGCCATCTCCAACGCCGCCGAGCTCGAGCGCACCCCCGCCGGCGAGGCGGCGGATGGCACGAAGAGGGTGGCCATTCGGTTCGCAGACACGATGCCCATGTCCACCTACCTGGTCGCGTTCGTCGTGGGGCCACTGGTGGCCACCGACCCGCTCGACGTCGACGGCAATCCCCTGCGGGTCGTGTGCCCCATCGGCAAGGAGCACCTCGCCACCTACGCGCTCGAGGTCGGCGCCTTCGCGCTCCGCTACCTCAGCGACTGGTTCGGCATCGTCTACCCGGGCGACAAGCTCGACCTCGTCGCCATCCCCGACTTCGCCTTCGGCGCCATGGAGAACGTTGGCTGCGTCACGTTCCGCGAGCGCTACGTGCTGGTCGACCCGGCGACATCCACGCAGTACGAGCTGCAGGCGGTGGTCGACGTCATCGCCCACGAGATCGCGCACATGTGGTTCGGCGACCTGGTGACCATGAGGTGGTGGAACGGCATCTGGCTCAACGAGGCCTTCGCCACCTTCATGGAGACGACCTGCACCGACGCCTTTCGCCCCGACTGGCAGCGCTGGGTGGACTTTGGGTTGTCACGTTCAGCGGCCTTCGACACCGATGCCCTGGAGGCCACCCGGCCGATCGAGTACCCGGTGGTCTCGCCGGCCGACGCCGACGGCATGTTCGACGTCCTCACCTACGAGAAGGGGGCGTCGGTCGTCCGCATGCTCGAGCAGCACCTGGGGCCCGACCGCTTCCGCCATGGCATCCGCCGCTACATGGCCCGCCACCAGTACGGCAACACCGAGACGTCGGACCTGTGGGACGCGCTGGAGGCCGAGACGGGCGAGCCCGTGCGCCGCATCGCGGAGAGCTGGATCTTCCAGAGGGGCTTTCCGGAGGTCGGCGTCGAGGCCGGAGCGGCCGACACACCCACGCTGCGCCTGACGCAGCGCCGCTTCCGCTATGCAGGCGATGACGGCCGGGGGCCCGCATCGCAAGCCGGCGACGACGGCACCGCCGGCCACCGGCACTGGTCCGTCCCCCTCGCCGTGGAGAGTCGCGGCGAGGCCCCGGCAGGAGCGGCCGTGGGAGCGGGCGGCATGTCTCCGGCCGGTGTCGACCGCGTGCTGCTCGACGGCGAGCCGCTCGAACTCGAGCGGCCGGCGGGCACCTCATGGGTCAACGCCAACGCCGGCGCCCACGGCTTCTACCGGGTCCGCTACGCCGAACCGCTGCTCACCGCCCTGCTCGATCACCTCGGCGAGCTGACGCCGCTCGAGCGCTACACCCTGGTCGACGATGCCTGGGCGTCGGTGCTGGCCGCAGCGACTGCGGCGCCGTCGTTCGTCGAGACCGTCGAGCGCCTCGTCGACGAGACCGACCTGTCGGTCTGGGAGCGCATCGTCGGGGGATTGGGCCAGCTCGAGCGCCTGGTGGAGGACGGCGTCGCACAGCGGCTGCACACCCGGGTGGCCACGCTGGTGGGGCCGGCGCGCGCCCGGCTCGGTCCCGATGTCGATCCGGAGGGCGACGACGACCGCACCCGCTCGCTGCGGGGCCTGCTCCTGCAGACGGCGGCGCTGCTCGGTGACGACGGCGCCGCCCGTGAGCGGTCCAACGAGTTGCTGGACGCGTACCTCGCCGACCCCGCCGGCGTCGATCCCAGCATGGCGACGGCCGCGCTCGTGGTCTCCGCCACCCTCGGCGACGAGGCCCTGCACGACCGCCTGGTCGAGCGGTTCCGGGTGTCTGACAATCCCCAGGATCGCGAACGCCTGCTCTTGGCGCTGTCGCGCTTCCGGGAGCCCGGTTGCCTCCGGCGGACGCTGGACATGGCTCTGTCGGGTGCGGTCCGGACGCAGGATGCGCCCTACCTGCTGCGGGAGACGCTGACCAACCGCGACAACGGGCCCGCCGCATTCGCGTTCGTCGCCGAGCGTTGGTCCGAGATCACCGAGCGGTTCCCGGCCAACAGCATCCCCCGGCTGGTATCCGGTGTCCGGGCGGTGCGCAACCGGGCGCTGGCCGAGCAGGTCGTGGCGTTCCTGGCGGACCATCCCATCCCGCAGGGGGCCCTGCAGGTCCGCCAGCACATCGAGCGCATGCGGGTGACCGTGGCGCTGGCGGAGCGGGAATCGGCACGGTTCGCCGCCTACCTGAGCGGGTAGCGGGGAGTCGTAGCAGACCAGCGCCGTCTCGCGGGAGGGCCGCCCGGACCGGAGGGATCCGGCGCCCCGCCTTGCTTCGAATGGGTCGTGTGGGCCACCATCGGGCACTGATCCCGGCCGGAGTGACCGTGATGGCCACGAGCTGTGGACCGGCCGTGAACCCAGATCGACGATCATCGCATGCCCCATCCGCCGCTTGAGATCCCGCGCCTGCGCGCCCTTGCTCGACACGCACTCCCCAACCTGGTGGAGGCGACGGTCGTGCCGTTGCTGGTGTTCTACGCCGCATTGTGGCTCGTCGGCGTGTGGGGCGGCCTGATCGGTGCCCTGGTCTGGTCGTACACCGCCATCGCCCGACGCGTGATCACGGGCCGCCCGGTCCCCGGTCTGCTGGTGATCGGCGTCGTCGGCCTCACCGCCCGTACCGTGGTGGCGGCGGTGTCGGGCAGCGTCTTCGTCTACTTCCTGCAGCCGACCCTCACCACCGTGCTGATCGCCGGAGTGTTCCTGGCCTCGGTGCCCGCCGGACGCCCGATCGCCCAACGCCTGGCCGGCGACTTCTGCCCGCTCCCGGCCACCTTCATCGGCTCGCCGCCGGTCCGCCGGTTCTTCGCCCGCATCACCGTCCTGTGGGCCTTCGTTCAACTGGCCAACGCCGCCCTCAGCATCTGGCTGCTCATCACCCAGCCGGTGGGGACCTACGTGCTGGCCAAGAGCGTCTCCTCCTGGGGACTGACGATCGCCGCGGTCGGCCTGTCGACCCTGTACTTCAAGCGGTCGATGCGCAATCACGGCATCACGATCCACTGGCGGTCCTGAGGCCCTTGCCGCGGGACGTCCAGCCTGGTGCTGCACCCTGGGCGACCTCGAACGGCTGGACGTGGTTGTGTCGAGCCCGTGACAGCGTCCGCTACTGCCTCGGGTACCCGGTGGCAGGATCGGCTGCCAGCGCCTCGGCCCATGTGGCACCGCGCTCGATGAGCCGCTGGTAGGCGAGCAGCTGGCGGGGGCGGTTCATCGCCAGCGCACCGACCACGCGCTCGCCGCGGCGATAGAGGGTGACGAAGCGGCGCTCGGCGGTGGACCCGTCGACGACCCGCACCTCGTCGGCGCCGGCCGACCGGCCCGCGAGCTGGATCTTGCGGTCGTACTGGTCGGACCAGAACCAGGGCACCGGATCGTACGGCTCGGGCTCGGCGGTGCCCTGGCCGCCGGCCTCCTCGGCGTCGAGCCAGGCCAGGAGCCGCCGGGCGGCGTGGGCGCCCATGGTGATCGCGTTGTCCCAGTGCTCGACCCGCATCAGCTCGCCGAAGCGCCGGCTGGGCCAGCGGGCCACGTCGCCGGCCCCCACGACGCCCGGAGCCGCCAGCGTGCTGGCGTCGCAGACCACGCCGTCGTCGAGCGTCAGGCCCGACCCTTCGAGCCATCCGGTGTTGGGGACGACACCGATGCCCACCACCACCAGGTCGGCGTCGATCGCCGCACCGTCGGCCAACCGGACCCGCTCGACCCGCCCGTCGCCGCCACCGTCGAGGCCGGCCACCGCCTTCCCCAGCCGCACGTCGACCCCGTGGTCGCGGTGCACGTCGGCCAGGACGGCGCCCATCTCGTCCCCCAGCGCCTGGCCCAGCGGTACCGGCAGCGCCTCGAGGATCGTGACGTCGAGCCCCCGGGTGCGACAGGTGGCGGCCACCTCGGCGCCGATGAAGCCGGCACCCACCACCACGACGCGCCGGGCGCCGGCATCGACTTCGGCCCGCACGGCCAGGCAGTCGTCCAGCGTGCGCAGTGTGTGGACCCCGGCCAGACCTTCACTGCCCGGCAGGCGCCGCGGCGTCGCGCCGGTGGCGATGACCAGGCCGTCGAAGCCGAGCCGGTCGCCGTCGGCCAGGACCACCTGGCGGGCGTCGAGCTCCAGCGCCTTGGCCAGAGTGCCCAGACGCCAATCGAGGTCGAGCGCATCGATCCCGCCGTCGACGCCCACCGTCAGCGCCAGGCGATCGGTCCCCCAGTGGCCGGCGAGCACCTGCTTGGAGAGCGGCGGCCGGTCGTAGGGAGGGTGCACCTCGTCACCCACGACCGTGATGGCCCCTTCGAAGCCCTCGCAGCGCAGCTCCTCTGCCGCCCGCAGTCCCGCCAGTGACGCCCCGACCACCACGATGGCCGGCGACCGGGCGGTCATCTGCGTCGGGTCACGTGTCGACGATGGAGATCGCAGCCTTGGGGCAACGGCGGACAGCCTCTTCGACCTTGGGGCGGAGCTCGCCGGGTGGCGTCTCGTCGAGCACGTAGAGGAAGTCGTCGTCGCGGACCTCGAACACCTCGGGCGCCGCTTCCATGCAGCGGGCGTTGCTCTCACACAGGTCGAAGTCGACAACCACGCGGTAGCCCATCGGCAGCCCTCCTATCGATCGGGACCCCGAACAAACGTAGCCCCAATGATGACGGCCTCCGGATAGCGTGCTCGCCGGTGACCGCAGCCATCGACGTCAGCCGGCGCGACGCCCGGCGGGTGGCGCTGGCCGCCCAGGGCTTCACCGACCCGCGTCCCCGGGGCCGGGTGGACCGGCGGCACTTCCGTCGGGTGCTCGACCGGCTGGCCACCGTGCAGCTCGACTCGGTGAACGTGGTCACCCGCAGCCACGAGCTGGTCTTCTTCGCCCGGCTCGGTCCGTACGACCGCGATGCCCTCAGCCGGTGGCTGTGGGGCAGCCGTGAGGTCTTCGAGTACTGGGGCCACGAGGCGTCCCTGCACCCGGTCGAGCGCCATCGGCTGCTGCGCTGGCGCATGGCGGGTGAGCATGCCTGGGACGGTGTCCGCCGGGTGGCCCGCGACAATCCCGAGCTGGTGACGGCGGCGCTCGCCGAGGTGGCCGAGCGGGGACCGGTCGTCATCGGCGACCTCGACGTCCACCGCTCGTCGGCCCGCACCAAGAGCTGGTGGGGCTGGGGCGAGGGCAAGCGGGTGGTCGAGCACCTCTTCCACACCGGCCAGATCACGGCCGTCCGGCGCAACGGCTTCGCCCGGGCGTACCTCCTCCCCGAGCGGTGGATCCCGACGGATGTGCTGGCGGCGCCCACCCCCGACGAGGCCGACGCCCGGCGCCGGCTGCTGCTGGTCGCAGCCCGGGCCCACGGCATCGGCACCGCCCGCGACCTCGCCGACTACTACCGGCTCAACGTGCCGGCGGCGGCGCCACTGCTGGCGGAGCTGGCGGCCGACGGGGCGCTGGTGCCGGTGCGGGTGGAAGGCTGGCGACAGCCCGCCTACCTGCACCCCGAGGCGCAGCTTCCCCGTCGCCGGCCGCGAGCGCGTGCGCTGCTGTCGCCGTTCGACTCGCTGATCTGGGAGCGCCGGCGGACCGAGCGCCTGTGGGACTTCGGCTACCGCATAGAGATCTACACGCCGGCTCCCAAACGCGTGCACGGGTACTACGTGCTGCCGTTCCTGCTCGACGAGGCGCTGGTGGCGCGGGTGGACCTCAAGGCCGATCGCCGGGCTGGGGTGCTCCGGGTGAGGGCGGCCTGGGCCGAGGGCGGCGTGCCCGACCGGGACCGCATCGCCACCGAGCTCGCTGCCGAGCTGGCCGTGCTGGCGGCATGGCTCGGCCTCGTCGGGGGTGTCGCCGTCGACCGCAAGGGGGACCTGGCGCCGGACCTGCGGCGAGCGGCGGCCTGATCCTGTTCTTGGCGCAGGATTGGTTGATCGGCAACCAGATCTGCGCCAGGAACCGTCGGTGTCAGCTCTGGTAGCGGTCCACGAACGTGCGGCCGACGGCGGGCAGGCGCCGGGGTGGGCCGAGCGCCCGGGCCGGGCGCCCTATGGGCACGACGGCCATTGGCTCGAGCCCCTCGGGCAGCTCGACGACGTCGCGCAGTTCGGCGGCCGCACCCGTGGCGAGGGTGGTCAGCGCGGAGCCGTACCCCAGGGCGCTGGCCGCGAGGAGCAGGTTCTGCACGGCGGGGAACACCGACGCGGGCAGTGTGGCGCGGGTCGTCGGGTCGCGACCGTCACCGGCGACGACCACCAGCACCGGGGCGCCGCCAAAGCCGGAGCGGATGGCGCCGTCGACGTCGGCGAACAGGTCGGCGGCCAGGCGTGGGCGGGAATGGTCACCTGCGCCCCCGTCCCAGAGCCGGCGGGTCAGCTCCGCGATGCGCTGCCGCCGGTCGGCGTTCCGCACGACGACGAACACCCAGGGTTGGGCGTTCTCGGCGCTGGGTGCGTGCACGGCGGCGTCGAGCATCCGCGCGACGTGCTCGTCGGTGACGGGATCGGGAGCGAACTCGCGGCAGGCCCGCTGGCGCAGCACCACGTCGAAGAATGCGGGACCGTCGCCCAAGGCGGGGAGGCTAGCCGGGCAGCGTCAGGATCTCCGCGCCGTCGTCGTTGACCAGCAGCGTGTGCTCGAACTGCGCGGTGCGACGCCGGTCGATGGTGACCGCAGTCCAGCCGTCGTTCCAGAGCTGGTGCTGCCACGCGCCCATCGTGATCATCGGCTCGATGGTGAAGGTCATGCCCGGCTCGATGATGGTCGTCGCCCGTGGGTCGTCGTAGTGGGGGATCTGCAGGTCGCTGTGGAACTGCTCGCCGATGCCGTGGCCGACGAACGCTCGCACCACCCCGTAGCCGTGCCCCTCGGCGTGCGCCTGGATGGCGTGGCCGATGTCGCGGATCGGGCGGCCGGGCGACACGGCACCGATGCCTCGTTCCAGGCACTCGCGGGTCACCCGGATCAGCTCCGCCGAACCCTCGTCGATGGTGCCGACCGGGAACGTGGCGTTGGTGTCGCCGTGCACGCCGTCGAGATAGATGGTGACGTCGAGGTTCACGATGTCGCCGTCGATCAGCGCTCGGTCGTCGGGGATGCCGTGGCAGATGACCTCGTTGACCGACGTGCACAGCGACTTGGGGAAGGCGCCGTAGTTGAGCGGGCTGGGGTAGCCACCCCGGCTGATGCACTCGTCGTGGCACAGGGCGTCGAGCTCGTCGGTGGTGACACCCGGCGCCACCGCCGCGCCCACGGTCTGCAGCACCTCGGCGGCGGCACGGCCCGCCCGGCGCATGCGCTCGATCACCTCGGGCGGTCGCACGAGCGGCTCGGTGCGCCGGACCGGCACACCGGTCTCGGCGTAGGGCGGCCGCGGGATGTCTGCCGGCACCGCGCGGGGCGGGCCCACGCGCCCGGGACGGACGTGTTCGGTGCTGGCCTTGTGGCAGCGCTTGAACTTGCGGCCGCTGCCGCACCAGCAAGGGTCGTTGGCCTTGAGGGCGAGGGCGGTCATCGAGCTGGTCGCCATGACCCGTCCAGGCTATCGACCGCGCCCACCGGCGAGCGTCGGCGGCGTCCGAGGCCTGAGCGCGGTCCAGACCACCGCGCGGGGCGGACGGCGCGGGATGATGGGGTCCGGCAAACCACGCCCGGATCCCATCGGGCGCACAGCGCCAGGAGGTGACGATGCAGGTCGTGCTCGAGGGCGTCGAGCTGCGCGTCGTCCGGATGCCGCTCACCGAGCCCTTCGTCACCGCCCACGGTACCCGTCGTCACCGGGAGCTCGTGGTGGTGCGAGCGGTGGCGGCCGAGGGGCCCGCGGGCTGGGGCGAGTGCGTGGCCGAGCCGGAGCCGACCTACTGGCCGGAGTACTCCGCCGGCGCGCTGCACGTGCTGGAGCACCACCTGGTCCCCCGCCTGGTCGAGGGGCGGTCGCTCCGTGAGGTCCGGGGCCACCACATGGCCAAGGCCGCGCTCGAATGCGCCGCTCTCGACGCCGGCCTGCGGGCCGAGGGCCGGTCGGTGGCGGCCTTCCTCGGCGCGACCCGCCCGGTCGTGCCCACCGGCATCGCCCTCGGCATCGCGAGGACCGTCGACGGGCTGATCGAGGCCGTCGTGCGCTGGCGCGACCAGGGCCACCGGGCCTTCAAGATCAAGGTCCGCCCCGGCTGGGACGTCGAGCCGGTGGGCGCCGTGCGCGACGACGTCGGTGACGAGGTCGCTCTCCTGGTGGACGCCAACGGCAGCTTCCGCAGCGACAACCCGGCGGACATGGCCGCCCTCGGCCGGCTGGCGGGGCCCGACCTGGGGCTGGTCGCCATCGAGCAGCCGTTCGCCCCCGACGACCTCGTGGGCCACGCCCGCCTCGCACGCCAGATCGACGTGCCCGTGTGCCTCGACGAGTCGATCGGGTCACTGGCCGACCTCGACACGGCGCTGGCACTCGGAGCGTGCGGCGCGGTGAGCCTCAAGGCAGGGCGGGTCGGCGGGCTCGTCGAGGCCCGCCGGGTGCACCAGCGGTGTCGCGACGCCGGCGTGTCACTGCGCTGCGGCGGCATGCTCGAGACGGGCATCGGCCGCGCCGTCAACCTGGCCATCGCTGCCCTGCCCGGGTGCAACCTCCCACCCGACCTGGGCCCGTCGTCGCGCTACTTCTCGGCCGACCTCACACCCCCGTTCGAGTCGAGGGGTGGCACCATGATCGTGCCCAGCGGGCCCGGCATCGGGGTCGAGCCGCTGGCGGAGGTGCTCGAGGACATGACGGTGAGCAAGCGGATGCTGCGGGCCGCGACATGACGGCCGGGGGCACCACGGGGCGCGAGCCCCTGGCCGCGAGCGAGTTGCCGGTGACGGCCGAGGACATCGTGGCCGCCGCCGAGCGCCTCGCCGGGTCGATCGAACGCACCCCGAGCGCGCATTCCCGGACCCTGTCCCACGTGCTGGGGTGCCACGTCGTGGTGAAGTTCGAGAACCTGCAGTTCATCGCGTCGTTCAAGGAACGGGGCGCCCTCAACAAGCTGCTCCTGCTCGACGACGGCGAGCGGGCGAAGGGCGTCGTCGCCATGTCGGCCGGCAACCACGCCCAGGCCGTCGCCTACCACGCCAGTCGGCTCGGGATCGACGCCACCATCGTCATGCCCACGAACACGCCGTTCGTGAAGGTGCAACGCACCCGCGAGCTGGGGGCGACCGTCGTGCTCCGCGGCGACGGGCTGGCTGAGGCCGAAGCCGAGGCCCTGCGCCTGGCCGGCGACGAGGGCCGCACCTACGTGCATCCCTTCGACGACCCCGCGGTCATCGCCGGGCAGGGGACCTGCGCGCTGGAGATCCTGGCCGACCACCCCGATCTCGACACGCTGGTGGTGCCCGTCGGCGGCGGCGGCCTGCTCGCGGGCATGGCGGTGGCCGCCCGGAGCCTGTCACCGTCGATCGAGCTACTCGGTGTCCAGACCGAGCGCTATCCATCCATGGCCGCCCACATCCACCATGCGGATTGGCCTTGCGGCGGAGCGACCATCGCCGAAGGCATCGCCGTCCCCTGCGCCGGCGAACTGACGGGCCGGGTCATCGCCGCCCTGGTCGACGACGTGATCACGGTGAGCGAGGAGAGCATCGAGGAGGCCATGAACCTGCTGCTGGAGATCGAGAAGGTGGTGGCCGAGGGCGCCGGCGCGGCCGGCGTGGCCGCCCTCGTCGAGCAGCGGCAGCGCTTCGCCGGCAAGAGGGTCGGCGTCGTCATCAGCGGCGGCAACGTCGACCCGCGGCTGCTGGCGTCGGTCATCATGCGGGGGCTGATCCGCAGCGGCCGGCTGACCCGCCTGCACGTGGAGGTGCCCGACGTCCCCGGCAGCATGGGTGACGTCGCCACGATCCTCGGCCGGGCCGGGGCCAACATCGTCGAGATCCTGCACCAGCGCATGTTCGTGGACCGCTCCGCCAAGTCGGCCGAGATCGAGGTCACGATCGAGACGCTCGACAAGCACCAGGTCCACCGCGTGGTCGCCGCCCTCGAGGACGCCGGCTACACGGCCTCGCTCGGCCGCTTCACCCACCCCGAGGTCCCACCGGCCTGACGAGCGGTAGTCGATCAGAGGGGGTATGCGATCCCTGTGAGCTCTTCCGAGGCGGCCCACAGCCGACGCTGGGTGTCGGTGTCGCGGGACCGGCTGCTCGACTCGACCCGGGTTGGATGTCCCCGGATCTCGCGGAAGCCGTCGGGGCCGTAGTACTGGCCACCGAGCACGGCCGGGTCGGTCGCGGCGCGCAGCGTCGGTAGCGCGCCCATCGGGGCGCTCTGGCTGACCAGTGGGCCGAACGCGGCGTTGAGCGCGCGCAGTGGGGCGGGCGAGTTGCGGTCGAGCTCGGTGCTCGCCAGGCCGGGGTGCGCCGCGACGGCGATCGTGGTGGCGTCGGCTCGGGCGAGCCTGCGCTGGAGCTCGTAGGTGAACATAAGGTTCGCGAGCTTCGACCGGCCGTACGCCGCGACCCGGTTGTAGCCACGCCCGGAGCTCAGGTCGTCGAAGTCGATCCGGGCACGGATGCGGTGTCCGATGCTGCTGACCGTGACGACGCGCGAGCCGGCGGTGGCGAGCAGCCGGTCGAGGAGCAGGCCGGTGAGGGCGAAGTGACCGAGGTGGTTGGTGCCGAACTGGAGCTCGAAGCCGTCGACCGTTGTGCTCCGCCGTGTGTACATGACGCCGGCGTTGTTGATGAGCAGGTCGATCGTGTCGTGGCTGGCCCGGAGCTCGGCGGCTGCCTCGCGCACCGACGCCAACGACGACAGGTCCAGTCGTTGGATGGTGACATCGGCTCTGGGGCTGTGCGCGGTGATGGTTGATGCGGCGTCCTTGCCCTTGTCGATGTTGCGGACCGCCAGCACGATGGCCGCGCCGCGCGTGGCGAGTGCCCTGGCGGTCGCCAACCCGAGGCCGGTGTTCGCACCGGTGACGACCGCGATCCGGCCCGTCTGGTCGGGCATGTCGTCGATGGTCCACCTGTGCTTCGTCATGCGTCCTCCGGGAATCCATGGCCACGCGAGGGAACCGGGTCGAACGTACGGGTCCGTCGTCGCGGCGATGACCCTACGAGGGTGGTCGTCGAGGCGGGCGATGACGTTGAGATGCGGCCGATGGCGGCCACCGCGGCGGTCCTGTTGCTGGTCCAGGAGCCGGCGGCACAGATCCACCAGCGCGTCACCGCGACGCTGCGCCGGGCTCCGGGCCGGTTCCCCCGCCACATCGCCGGTCTGAGCCAGGCGCAGGGCGGTCTCGATCAGCGAGCCGCCCTCGGGATCGAAGCTGCCGGAGAGCTCGCGGCGCCCGTCCAGGGTGCGCGAGGGGTGCAACGCCCGCTCCGGCTGGGGCTTGTCGGGCCTGTCACCGAGCACTGCGTCGGCGTGCCGAGCCCAGTCCTGCATGGCGGTGGCGGTCTCGGAGATCGACAACCGGGCCAGGTCGGCCACCAGTTCGGCTTCGTGCTCGGCGAACGACCGCCACCCGGTGCTCCGGCCGTTCGACGTCCGCCGTGTACCGGGCGGTGACCACCGGGATGGGTCGACGGGAGGTGTGACTGCTGGGGGAACGCTCCCGGGACGCTCGGGGTCGCAGCGCCAGCCCCCCATCGGCAAAGGTAGGACGTGCTCGACGCCGTAGTCGTGGGATCGGGTCCCAACGGGCTGACCGCCGCTGTGACGCTGGCGCAGGCCGGGCTGCAGGTCCGGGTGTTCGAGGCCGCCGACAAGGCGGGCGGCGGCACCCGCACCGAGGAGCTCACCCTGCCGGGCTTCCGCCACGACGTGTGCTCGGCCGTCCACCCCTTCGGCGTGGGGTCGCCGGCGCTGGCCGCGCTGCCGCTGGCCGACCACGGGCTCGAGTGGATGCACCCCGACCTGGCGCTGGCCCACCCGCTCCTCGACGGGTCGGCCGCAGTGCTGGCCCGTTCGGTCGACGAGACCGTGGCGTCCCTCGGGCGCGACGACCGGGCCTGGCGGAGGCTGGTCGGGCCGTTCCTCGGCCGCTGGTCGGAGCTGGCCGGCGACGTCCTCGGCCCGATCACCATGCGCCTCCCCCACCACCCGGTCCTCCTGGCGCGCTTCGGCCTGCGGGGGGTATGGCCGGTCCAGCTGGCGGTGCGGGCGTTTCGCGAGGACCGCACCCGCATGCTGCTGGCGGGCATCGCCGGCCACGCCATCGTCCCGCTGGCCTCGCCGCTCACGACCTCCGCGGGGCTGATGCTGGCGCTCGCCGCGCACGAGGTGGGATGGCCGGTGGCGCGCGGTGGGTCGCAGGCGATCGGCGACTCGCTCGTCTCCTATCTCGAGTCGCTGGGCGGTGGGCTCGAGACCGGGACGCTCGTGACGGCGCTCGACGGGCTGCCCGCCGCTCGCGCCTACCTGTTCGACGTGATGCCCCGCGACCTGGTCGCCATCGCCGGGGACCGGCTGCCGGCCCGGTACCGAGCCCAGCTCGGCCGGTACCGGCACGGGCCGGCGGTGTTCAAGGTGGACTACGCCCTGGCCGACGCCGTCCCCTGGAAGGCCGAGGAGTGCCGCCGGGCGGCAACCGTCCACCTCGGCGCCTCGCTCGGAGAGATCGGCGGCGCGTTGGCTGCCGTCGCCTCCGGCCGGCCGCCGGATCCCCCGTTCCTCGTCGTGGCCCAGCCGACGATCGTCGACGGGTCGCGTGCGCCCGCGGGCCGCCACACCCTGTGGGCGTACGGCCATGTGCCCCGCGGCTGGCAAGGCGACCTGAGCGGCGCCATCGAGGACCAGATCGAGCGGTTCGCTCCCGGCTTCCGCGAGCTCGTGCTGGCCCGCTCGGCCTGGGGCCCACCGCAACTGCACGCCCACAATCGCAGCATGATCGACGGCGACATCGCCGGTGGCCTGTTCCAGGGCCGCCAGGTGCTTTTCCGGCCCGTGGTCGCCCGGGTGCCGTACGCCACGCCCGATCCCGCCATCTTCCTGTGCTCGGCGGCCACGCCCCCGGGGCCGGGGGTCCACGGCATGGGCGGGTACATGGCCGCCAAGGTGGCGCTGCGCCGAGTGTTCGGCTCGACCGACTGAGGGGTCCAGCCCGACCCCCGCCCGCCTCCCCGTGGCGGCGCCGGCCTGCGGCCGACCCGTCGCTCTGGCGCGAAGCTGGTGGCCACACGCCTGGGGGGAGCGCCACACGGGATGGTCGCATGGACTGGCTCGCGGCACCGGAGTACTACCTGGCCCGACTGGTGATCCAGCGAGGGCTCGGCGTCATCTACCTGCTGGCGTTCGCCGTTGCCATCAACCAGTTCCGGCCCCTGCTGGGCGAACGGGGCCTGCTCCCCGTCCCGCGCTATGTCCGGTTGGCAGGTTGGTCCCGGGCACCCAGCCTCTTCACGCTCCACTACAGCGACCGTCTCCTCGGGATCGTGGCATGGACGGGCGCCGGCCTCGCCGTGCTGGTGGTGCTCGGCCTGCCCGAGCAAGGCCCGGTCGGCGTGTCGATGCTCGTGTGGTTCGCGCTGTGGTTGCTCTATCTGTCGATCGTCAACGTCGGCCAGACGTTCTATGGGTTCGGCTGGGAGTCGCTGCTGCTCGAGGCGGGGTTCCTGGCCATCTTCCTGGGGCCGGCCGACATCGCCCCGCCGCTGCCGGTGATCATCCTCCTGCGCTGGCTCCTGTTCCGCGTCGAGTTCGGGGCCGGCCTGATCAAGCTGCGGGGCGACCGCTGCTGGCGGCGCCTGACCTGCCTCGACTACCACCACGAGACGCAGCCGATGCCGAACCCGCTCAGCTGGTGGTTCCACCGGCTGCCGGCGCCGCTGCACCGGGTCGAGGTGGCCGCCAACCACCTCACCCAGCTCGTGGTGCCGTTCCTGCTGTTCACGCCCCAGCCCTATGCCTCGGTGGCCGGCGTGGCCATGATCGTCACGCAGGGTTGGCTGGTGCTGAGCGGCAACTTCTCGTGGCTGAACGTGGTGACGATGACCCTCGCGTTCAGCGCCCTCGACAACCGGATCCTCGAGACCGTGCTGCCCGCCTCGCCCCCGGCGTCGCTGCCCGACCCACCCGCCTGGTTCGGTGCCCTGGCCCTCGCGCTCGCGGGGATCTTCGCGATCCTCAGCTGGTGGCCGGTGCGCAACATGGCCTCGTCGCGCCAGGCCATGAACCTCAGCTTCAATCGCCTGCACCTCGTCAACACCTACGGAGCGTTCGGCAGCATCAGCCGCGAGCGGCACGAGGTCGTGATCGAGGGCACCGACGACGCGGCGATCACGCCGACCACCGACTGGCGGCCCTACGAGTTCAAGGGAAAACCCGGGGACCCCCGGCGTCGACCACCGCAGGTCGCGCCCTACCACCTTCGGTTGGACTGGCTGATGTGGTTCGCAGCCCTGTCGCCGGGCTACGCCGAGCCCTGGCTGCCCCGGCTGGCGGCCAAGCTGCTGGATGGTGACGAGGCGACACTTCGCCTGCTCCGCCGGCGTGGTAACCCGTTCCCCGACCAGCCGCCGACGTTCGTGCGGGCGCGGCTGTTCCGCTACCGGTACTCCACGCGGGCGGAACGCCGGATCACAGGCGCCTGGTGGGTCCGCACCGAGGTGGGCATCTACCTGCCGCCCGTCCGCCGGGCACACGAGGCCACCACGAGCTGATGCTCTAAGGTGCGGCCGACGGCCCGAGGCCGACCGCAGAGGATGCGGGGCCGAGTGGCCCTGCGCAGCAGCAAGAGCGCAAGGCATGTTGGCGACGGGGAGGTAACCATGGCGACGCGCAGTCGTCCGTCCGCGCAGACGGAACCCACGCCGGAGGGCATCGAGGCGCTCCTCCCCGCGCTGGTCGCACACCTGCGCAAGAGCCGAGCCCAGCTACGCGAGGAGTGGGCGCGCCGCATCACCGATACCGGGCTGCTCACGGCGATGACGCCGGAGGAGATCTTCTCCGAGGCGACGTCGGTCTACGACAACTACGTCGAGGCTCTGGCGACCGGCAGCGTCGAGGCGCTCGAGAACTACGCCCGCAGCCTGTCGGAGCGGATCATCCCCCGGGGCGTCGAGACCGACGAGGTGCTCGGCATCGTGCTGCTGCTCCGCGACGTGCTGGCCCGATCGCTGTTCGAGAAGTACCAGACGGACTTCGAACTGCTCAACCGCGTCCTCGACGCCTACGAGCCGGCCGCCAACCGCATCGCCAGCACGGTGGGCGTCAGCTTCGTCCAGGAGCGCGAGCGCATCATCCGCCAGCAACAGGAGGCGATCCGCGAGCTGTCCACGCCGGTGCTCCAGGTCCGCGAGCGCCTCGTGATCCTCCCCATCATCGGCGCCCTCGACAGCCAGCGGGCACGTCAGCTCACCGAGCAGCTGCTGGCGGCCATCCGCACCAACCGGGCCAAGGTGGTGGTGATCGACATCACCGGCGTCCCCGAGATCGACTCCACGGTGGCCAACCACATCGTGCAGACGGTCGACGCCTCGCGGCTGATGGGCGCGAGCGTGATCATCACGGGGCTGTCGGCCGAGATCGCGCTGACGCTCGTCACGATCGGCGTCGACCTGTCCAAGGTCAACGCCGTCGGCGACCTGCAGGGCGGCATCGAGGCGGCGGAGCGACTGCTGGGCTACGAGGTCTCGCGCACCGAGCCGGTCGAGCGGGTCGTCGAGCTGCGCTAGCCCCATGGCCGTTCCCATCCTGCGGCAGGGCGAATATCTCATCGCCACCGTCCAGTCGGCGATGACCGACACCGAGGCGCTGCGGCTCCGCGACGACCTCGTCCGCCAGGTGGGGCAGTACCGGGCGCGGGGCATCATCGTCGATCTGACGGCGCTCGACCTCATGGACTCGTTCGCAGCGCGCTCGCTGCGCACGATCGCTCACATGACCCGCCTGCGGGGCGCGGACACGGTGGTGGTCGGCGTGCAGCCCGAGGTGGCGTTCGCGATGGTCCAGCTCGGCCTGACATTCGAGGACGTCCACACGGCGCTCGACCTCGAGGAGGGCCTGCGCTTCCTCGACATCAGGACGGGGAAGGATTGACGATGCCGCAGGCGGACCCGTTGCGGGTCCCCATCGCCGCGGACGTCGACATCGTCACGGCGCGCCGGGAGGGCCGCGACCTGGCGGAGCGAATGGGCTGCACCTCCACCGATTCGACGCTGATCGCCACGGCCATCTCCGAGATAGCGCGCAACATCATGAGCCATGCGGGGCGCGGCGAGATCGCCATCGGCGTCGTGGCCATCGACGGCCGCGCCGCGATCGAGGTGGTCGCCACCGACAAGGGACCGGGCATCCCCGACATCGAACGCGCGATGCAGGACGGCTACTCCACCGGGGCGGGGCTCGGCCTCGGCCTCCCCGGCGCCGGCCGCTTGATGGACCACTTCGAGGTTCGCTCCGAGGTCGGAGCGGGTACCACGGTTGTCATGCGAAAGTGGTGCCCCTAGTGCTGCGCGCGGGTCGCCGGTGAGTGAGCGCGGGCCCCGGCCGAGCAGCGACGACGCTGCAGAAACCCGGATGGTCAGCCTGGCCTGCCTCGAGTGGGCGGCGGCGGGACGTCCGATGCCCGGCGAGGAGGTTTCGGGTGACCTCGCCGTCTGCATGCCGGTCGGCGACGGCGCGCTGCTGGCCGCCATCGACGGCTTGGGCCACGGCGCCAAGGCGGCCGAAGCGGCCGAGATCGCCCGCGACACCATCGCCGCGTACAGCAGCGAGGCGCTCGCCAGCCTGCTCCGCCTCTGTCACGTCGGGTTGGCCCGCACCCGTGGCGCCGCCATCACCTTGGCACGGGTCCAGTGTGGCGCCGGGACGCTGCAATGGGTCGGCGTGGGCAACGTGGAGACCTACCTCGTACGACGCGCCGAGGGCGGTCACGCCTCGATGGCGGGCAGCGCGGTGTTGTTCGGGGGAACCGTCGGCTACCGGCTACCGCCCGTACGCGTTTCGGTCGTCGAGTTGCGGCCGAACGACCTGGTGATCATGGCCACCGATGGCCTTGCGTCCCGTTTCGTCTCCCAGGTGGCGACCGCCCGACCCGTCGATCGCATCGCCCGCACCATCCTAGACGCGCACGCTCGGGGGACCGACGACGCGCTGGTGGCCGTGGCCCGTGTGCGAGTGTGACGGTTGTGCACCACGCATGGTGATGGGCATGGTGATGGGCAGCGGCCGATGATGACCGAAGGCGAGCGGTTGGCCGAAGACTACCGGGCGGCGCTACTCCACTACCTCGGCACCCGGGACGAGTCCGGCCGCAGCCGGGCCTACGAGCTCGGCCACTCCGCCGTCGAGGCGGAGATCGGCCTCATCGAGCTGGCGGCCATCCACAGCGACGCTGTCGGCGACCTCATGGCCGGCCGGCCCGACGGTGAGACCGTGGCGGCGTGCATGGAGTTCTTCGTCGAGAGCCTGTCGACCTTCGACATGGCCCAGCGCGGCTTCTGGGAGGCACAGGCCCGGGCCGCCCGGGAGCACGAAATCTCGGTGGGCCTGCAGCGGAGCTTGCTGCCCTCGGCGGTGCCTTCGTTCGACCACCTGGACGTGGCCGTACGCTACGTGCCGGCGGGGGTCGGCAGCGAGGCGGGCGGCGACTGGTACGACGTGATCGAATTGGCCCGGCATCGTGTGGGTCTCGTGATCGGCGACGTGATGGGCCACGGTGTCCGCCAGGCCGCGGTGATGGGCCAGCTCCGGCTGGGGACTCGGGCCTACGCGGTCGAAGACGGTCCGCTCGACGAGGTGGTCCGGCGGGTCGACATGTTGCTGCAGAACCTCGGCGATCTCCAGACGGCGACCTTGGTCCTGGCCGTCGTCGACCTCGACACCTCGACGCTGGAGCTGGTCAACGCCGGCCACCCACCCCCGATCGTGATCGATCCCGCGGGTGCGACCCACCTCCTGACCGGGGGCCACGGCCGGCTCCTCGGCGTCGCACCAGCCGAGGGCGGACGCTACCCGTGGGGCCCGGACCCTCTGGAGCCGGGCACCTGCCTCCTGTTGTACACCGATGGCCTGCTCGAACAGCGGGAGCGGGAAGGCGAAGACGGGTTCGCTCTCTTGCGCAAGGCCGTCGAGGGCTTCACGGGCGGGGCGGACGAGTTGTGCGAGCGGGTGACCGACGTCCTGGTCGACGGCCCCGCCCGTGACGACATCTGCCTCCTGGCGACACGCGTAGAGGGCTGACGGCGGTCAGCCAGGCCGGCGCGCCCGGTGCGCCGCCCGGCCTCCCCACGGTCGCGTGGCCAAACCGGGGCCGGCCCGCCGTACACCTACTGCGCTTGGTCGATCAGTAGCTCGGACAGCCCGGTGATCTCGATCAGCCGTTCGACGCTGTCCGAGGCGACGGTCACGCCGAAGCTGGCGCCGGCCTCCTCGGCGGCCGCACGGGCCATGAGCACCGCCCGCAGTCCCGCCGAGTCGGCGAAGCTCAGTCCCCCGGCGTCCACCTCGACCCGGGTCACGTTCTGCTCGAGCAGGCCCGAGACGACGGTCGTCAGCTCGCCGGCGGTGTGAAGGTCCAGCTCGCCGACCAGGGCGATGACGCCCCGAGCCCCCTCGCGGCGGGCAGAGACGGAGAAGCCCTCGACGTCCCGATCATCCGCTGTGGTCATTTCCACCTCCGCGAGCCACGCCGGAACCATTTCCCTTCAGCGCCCCGGCCAAACGGGCGCATCGCTCACGCGGCGTCGGGGAAGGCGATGCAAAATGGGTGATGTGATCAGATGGGTGCTGGTGGTGGCTTTCGTCGCGCGGATCGTCACCTCGCGACGGCGCCCAGGGATCTGACCGACAAGACGCGCCGGAGGTGGCCGTGGCCGAACCGACACCGATCCCGGACGATGAGCGGCCGATCGCGCCTCCTGACGAGCCGGTACCCGACGACGAGCGCCCGGTGCCCGACAGCGGCGCCGACGCCCTCCCGGGCACCGTGCCCGTGCCCGACGAAGATCGGCCCGTCCCCGACGACGAGGATGTCGACACGCCGTGAACGCGGCGGTGGGTGACGCCACCGGCGCACCGGACGACGCAGCCGACCTGGATATTCGATGTTAGCCCACCCCTCGCGGCGGATAGCGGAGTGGCAGTGCAGGCCTACACCCGCTTCCGCCGCGCCAGCGACCAGGTGCCGGCGGCTCGGGCCTTCGTGCGGGACACGCTGTCCCGCTGGGGAGAGGTAGCCGCCCTCGACGACACCCTCCTCGTCGCCAGCGAGCTGTTCACCAACGCCGTCCTGTACGGGTCTGGATGGATCGATGTCTACGTCACGCTCGACCCGCAGTCGCTGCGGATAGCCGTCGTGGACGAGGGGCAGCGGGCGCCGGTCCCGGTACCCGGCCCTGATCCGGCCACGGGGTCGGGCCGCGGTCTGCGGATCGTCGACGCGCTCGCCTCTGACTGGGGGAGCAACTTCGACCCGTCCGGCCGGAATCGCGTCTGGGCCGAGGTGCCGCGCGGCTGATCCCGGCAGCCCGGGCGGCGGGCTCCCCGCTCAGTTGTCGGGCGGGCCAGGCCGCGGCTGGGTCTCGTCGAGCCCGCGCTGCACTCCGGCGGTGAAGCTGGTGAGGAAGCTGTAGACGTCGTCCGGCGACCGACGCCCGTCGGACGCCGCGGGCGCCGACCGCCCGGGAGCCGACCCGGACGCCGGCGGGCCGTCACCACCGGCCCACGTCCGGCGCACCAGCGTGGGATCCGTCGAGGGCAGCTGCGCCCCCCGTACCCGACGGGTCAACCCCGGGGCGCGCGGAGGTGGGACAACCGGCCCGGTCGAGCGGAGGTCGAGGCGACCGTCTCCGGGCTCGGAACCGATCGCCTCTGCCCACGGAGGCGGCCAGGCGTTGCCTCGCGGCCCTCGTGGAGCGCCTGCGCCCGGCGCTGGGGGGACCGCTTGTTCACGGCTGCGGTTGGTGCCGGCGATCCGGCCGAGCGACGCCAACAGGTCCTGGTTGGGGTCGGTGTGAGCGGCGGCCGCCGGCGGCGTCACGCCCTCGCCGGGGCGAGACGGGCGCTTCACCAACCCGCTGGCGGTACGGGTGGGTTGCTGGTTCGATGGCGGCAGCCACGGTGGCGGTTGTGGCTCCCCGGAAGCGGGGCCGTCGAAGACCGACCGCGCGGGGGCCGCCGGTTCGTAGCCCGACGACAGCGTCGCCGGCTCGACGGGCCCCCACGGGGGGGCGGGCGGGGAGGTGGGGTCGGGGGGCCACGCCGCCGGCACCGGTTCCCGCGCGGGCGGAGGTGGCAGCGCCGGACCGCCACCCCGCAGCCCAACCCCGGACGGCCGCATCCCCTGGGGCGGGGTCACCGGCGCACTGGTCACCGCGTCGGTGGTGAGCAGGGCGGGTGGGATGTGGACGGTGGCGGTGATGCCGCTGCCCGGCGAGTGGTCCAAGCGGACGCCGATGCCATGGCGGGCGGCCAGGTTCCCGGCCACGTAGTGGCCCAGGTACTTCGAGGGGGCGATCGTGAACGACTCTTCGCCCGCCAGGCGACGGTTGGCGGCCTCGCTGTCGGCCGCGGTCATGCCCAGGCCCGAGTCGATGATCGCGAGCGTGTACACGCCCTGGCGATCCGGCTCGCCGTCGCCATCGCGGGCGCGACCCGGCAGGCGGTCGCGGCCCCTCGTCGGCGGAAGGGCCTGTGACCCGTGAGGCCCCACGCCCGGGCGGAATCGGCCACGGATGTCGACGATCTGGTCGGGGGGCGAGAACACCAGGGCGTTCTCGATCAGCTCGGCCAGCAGGTGGGCCAGGTCGGCGGCGGCGGCGCCCACGATCGTGGCGGGTTCCACGCCCCGGACCGTGACCCGCTGGTAGTC
>JBOGHG010000009.1:0-35867 GCA_050744525.1 Acidimicrobiales bacterium
TCCACCGGTCCCGATCATCGGGGGGAGCACGTCAGTGCACCCCGAGAAGGTCGAGCACGCCACCGAGCAGCCCCCCGAGCCCACCGGTACCCGAGCCGCCCGAGCCGTCGTCCGGCGGCGGTCCGGCGCTGGTCGTCGTGGTCGTGCCTCCGGCCGGCGGATCCGATCGCGCCGGGCTCGTCGTCGTCGGCGTCGGCGGACCGGGCGCGTCCTGCCCCGACGCCGACGTCGTGGTCGGGCTCTGCCGCCCGTCCGACGCGCCCGGGCCCGGGCCGGCACTCCACGACGTGGTCTGCGGACTCCCGGAGCCGGAGTCCCCGGCCGGCCCTGCGACACGGTCGTCACGAGCGGCGCCGTCCGCGCCGGCGCTGCCCGCACCCGTAGCCGACGATCGGGGGTCGACAAGGTCCGGCGGACCCGCGGCCTGCGCCCCTGCCGCCTCGCCGCCCCGATCGCCCGGATCGGGTGTCGCGGCTCCGCCACCGGGTGCTGCGGCGTCCTGGGCGCCCTCGTCGCCGGCGAGAACCCACAGGCCCCCGGCGGCGCCGAGCATCACGACGGCGGCGACCAGGCCGACGAGGCCGGGCCGTAGGCTGCCCCGCCGCCAGGCGACGACCACGGTGCCCTTGCAGGCAACGATGAGGTCCCAGAGTCCCCGCACGGTCGGACATCATGCCGCAGCCACCCACCGTGGTGCGCAGTCGCCCGCCGACACCACACCGCCACCGACACCTCGCACCCGGCCGCCGGGCGACCACCCCGGGCAGCTGCCAGTAGCCTGAATTCGTGACCGTGTCTCCCCGGGGGCTGCGCCCCCGCACCCCATCGCCGCCCGGCTCCCTGGCGGTCGCGCGGTCGGCCGGTCACGAGGTCTCTTCGTGACCGTGTCTCCCCGGGGGCTGCGCCCCCGCACCCCATCGCCGCCCGGCTCCCTGGCGGTCGCGCGGTCGGCCGGTCACGAGGTCTCTTCGTGACCGTCACCGTTCCTGCGGGCCTCGCCGACGTCACCGCCAGCAACGACACGCTGCGGCGCTTCCTCCATGGGCTGCCGGGTGTCGACCAGGTCGGTGCCGAGGCGCGGGCGGCCACGCTCGCCACGCGCTCCATCAAGGCCACGGCCAAGGCCTTCGCGCTCGACCTGGCGATCCAGATGGTGGATCTCACCACGCTCGAAGGCCAGGACACACCCGGCAAGGTGCGGGCCCTGTGCGCCAAGGGACGGCGGCCCGACCCCACCGACCCGTCCTGCCCGCCGGTGGCCGCCATCTGCGTGTACGGCGACCTGGTGCCCACGGCCGTCGAGGCGCTCGAGGGATCGGGTGTCCACATCGCCGCCGTCGCCACCGCATTTCCCTCCGGCCGCGCCCCGCTCGACGTGAAGCTCGCCGACACCAAGGCCGCGGTCGCCGCCGGCGCCGACGAGATCGACATGGTCATCGACCGGGGCGCGTTCCTCGCCGGGCGCTACCTCGACGTGTACGACGAGATCGTCGCCACCAAGCAGGCCACTGGCGACGCCCACCTCAAGGTGATCCTGGAGACGGGCGAGCTGGCCACCTACGACAACGTCCGCCGGGCGTCGTGGCTCGCCATGCTGGCGGGCGGCGACTTCATCAAGACCTCGACCGGCAAGGTCTCACCCGCCGCCACGCTCCCGGTGACCCTGGTGATCCTCGAGGCGGTGCGCGACTTCCGCAGTCAGACCGGCCGGCAGGTCGGGGTCAAGGCCGCCGGCGGGATCCGGGCCGCCAAGGACGCCGTGCGCTACCTGGTCGTGGTCAACGAGATCGCCGGCGACGACTGGCTCAGCCCCGACCGGTTCCGCTTCGGCGCGTCCAGCCTGCTCAACGACCTCCTCATGCAACGCCAGAAGCTCACCACCGGCCACTACGCCGGCCCCGACTACTTCACCCTCGACTGACCGAGCACCGACCATGTCAACCTTCGAGTACGCCCCCGCACCCGAATCCCGCTCGATCGTCGACATCCAGCCGTCGTATGGGCTCTACATCGGCGGCGAGATGGTCGACCCCATCGACGGGAGCCGATTCAAGACGGTCAACCCCGCCACCGAAGAGGTGCTGTCCGAGGTCGTGGCCGCCGGTCCGCAGGACGTGGACCGGGCGGTCGACGCCGCGCGCGCCGCCTACGACGGCACCTGGTCCCGCCTGAGTGGCCGCGACCGCGGCAAGTACCTCTATCGGCTCGCCCGCCTCGTGCAGGAGCGGTCCCGAGAGCTGGCGGTGCTCGAGTCCATCGACAACGGCAAGCCCATCCGCGAGAGCCGCGACGTCGACGTCCCCCTGGTGGCCGCCCATTTCTTCTACTACGCCGGCTGGGCCGACAAGCTCGACCACGCCGGCTTCGGTCCCGGTCCTCGGCCCCTGGGGGTCGCCGTCCAGGTCATCCCGTGGAACTTTCCCCTGCTGATGCTGGCCTGGAAGATCGCCCCGGCCCTGGCGTGCGGCAACACGGTGGTGCTCAAGCCGGCCGAGACGACGCCCCTGACCGCCCTGGCGTTTGCCGACATCTGCCGGCAGGCCGACCTGCCCGCGGGAGTCGTCAACATCCTCACCGGCGCCGGCGAGACCGGGCGGGCGCTGGTCGAGCACCCCGGCGTCGACAAGGTGGCGTTCACGGGCTCGACCGACGTCGGGCGCCAGATCGCCCGCTCGGTGGCCGGCAGCCGCAAGAAGGTGACCCTGGAGCTGGGCGGCAAGGCCGCCAACGTCGTGTTCGAGGACGCCCCGCTCGACCAGGCCATCGAGGGGATCGTCAACGGCATCTTCTTCAACCAGGGCCACGTGTGCTGTGCGGGCAGCCGGCTGCTGGTGCAGGAGTCGGTGGCGGACGACCTGCTGGCGGGGCTGAAGCGCCGCCTCACGACCCTCCGCCTCGGCGACCCGCTCGACAAGAACACCGACATCGGGGCCATCAACAGCGCCGAGCAGCTCGCCAAGATCCGCCTGCTTTCCGAGGTGGGCGAGACCGAGGGCGCGGAGCGCTGGTCGCCCCCGTGCGAGCTGCCCGAGCGCGGCTTCTGGTTCCCGCCCACCGTGTTCACCGGCGTGTCGCAGTCGCACCGCATCGCCCGCGAGGAGATCTTCGGGCCCGTGCTCTCGGTCCTCACCTTCCGCACCCCCGCCGAGGCCGTCGAGAAGGCCAACAACACCCCCTACGGGCTCTCGGCCGGCGTCTGGACCGACAAGGGCAGCCGCATCCTGTGGATGGCGCAGCGGCTGCGGGCGGGGGTGGTGTGGGCCAACACGTTCAACCGCTTCGATCCCACCAGCCCGTTCGGCGGCTACAAGGAATCGGGCTACGGGCGTGAGGGCGGCCGCCACGGCCTGGGGGCCTACCTCGATGTCTGACGGGAACGGCCGACTGGAGGTCCGCAAGACCTACAAGCTGTACATCGGTGGTGCGTTTCCCCGGTCGGAGTCGGGGCGCAGCTACGCGGTCCGCTCGGCCGACGGGGCGCGCTTTCTCGCCAACGCCGCGCTGGCGTCGCGCAAGGACGCCCGCGACGCGGTGGTCGCGGCCCGCAAGGCGTTCGCGGGCTGGTCGGCCGCCACCGCCTACAACCGGGGCCAGGTGCTCTACCGGGTGGCCGAGATGCTCGAAGGCCGCCGTTCGCAGTTCGTCCACGAGGTGGGCGCCGGCGAGGGACTGAAGCGGCGCGACGCCGAGGCGGCGGTCGACGCCGCCGTCGATCGCTGGGTCTGGTACGCCGGCTGGAGCGACAAGGTGCACCAGGTGCACGGATCGTCCAACCCCGTTGCCGGTCCCTACTTCGACTTCTCGGTGCCCGAGCCCACCGGCGTGGTGGCGGTGGTCGCTCCCCAGGCCTCGTCGCTGCTCGGCCTCGTGTCGGTGGTGGCCCCGGCGATCGTCACCGGCAACGCGGCGGTGGTCGTGGCGTCGGAGACGGCGCCGCTCCCGGCGATCACGCTGGCGGAGGTGCTGGCCACGTCGGACCTGCCCGGGGGCGTCGTCAACCTGCTCACCGGCCATTCCGCCGAGATCGCCCCGTGGCTCGCCTCGCACATGGACGTCAACGCCATCGACCTGACCGGCATCGCCGACCCGGAGCTGGCGGCCGAGCTCGAGGCGGCCGCCGCCGAGAACATCAAGCGGGTCGTGCGACCGCCGGCGGGTGCGGGCGATACCACCCAGCCGGACTGGGCCGCCGACCCCGGCCTCGAGCGCCTGCTCGCCTTCCTCGAGACCAAGACCGTCTGGCACCCGGTCGGGATCTAGACCGTTCCATGGAGATCAAGGAGCTCGGACACATCGTCCTGTACGTGCGCGACATGGAGCGGTCCGCCCGCTTCTACCGTGACGTGCTGGGCTGGCGGCAGATCGTGCCCGACGCCGACGGGCCGTCCCCACCCCGGGCTCCGGTGGCCGCGTTCTCGGCGCCGTCGGGGCGGACGCATCACGAGCTGCTGCTCATCGAGGTCGGGCCGGGCGCAGCCCCGCAGCCGGAAGGCCGCCGCGTGGGCCTCTACCACTTCGGGCTCAAGGTCGGGGACTCCGACGACGACCTGCGGGAGGCGCTCGACCGGTTGCGGGAGGCGGGGACGCCGGTCCTGGGCGCCAGCGACCACACGGTCACCCACAGCCTCTACATCGCCGACCCCGACGGCAACGAGATCGAGCTGTACATCGACGTTCCCGGCGTCGACTGGCGCTCGGACCCGGCGGTCATCGCCGCGCCGGTCAAGCCGCTCAGCCTGTGACCGCCCGACGCACCGCTGTCAGCCGGCGTAGGTGCGCAGGACCCGCAGCGCGGCCTCGCCGTGGGGCCCCGTGGCGACGAGGCCCGAGTCCCCGGGGGCCAGTCGTTGGGCGCCGACCCGGCAGAACGCGCCGGCCGGGCCGGTGATCGTCGAGTCGGCGCCCGTCGGTCCGTAGCGCCAGGTGTCGCCCGACGGCCCGGTCAGCTCGCAGTGCACGGGGTGGGCCTCGTCGCCGGCCAGCGCGAAGGCGTAGGGCAGCGTGGCGTGGGCCAGCCAGCCGATGTGGCGCAGCCGATCGGTGTCGGGGAACGGCGCACCGAGCGGACCGGTGATGTCGAGCCCGTGTGCCCAGTGCTCGGCCAGCCGCGTCGTCGCCAGCGTGGCGGGCTTGAGGGGGTTGGTGACCCAGGGGAACGGTTGCTGCGGGTCGGCGCCGCGCAAGGCGGCCAGCGCCGCGCGGCGCCCCGCCTTCCAGCGCTCGAACACCACCGCGGGCTCGGCGCGCTCGGCCTGGACCATCCGCTCGGCGGCATCGTCGACGCCGCTCGACTCGGACCAGGCACGATCGGACCTGTCACCGCCGGCGGCGCTCCAGACGACTGCGTCCTCGGTCTGCGCCAGGTGCAGGACGACGTCGGCCACACTCCAGCCCTCGGCCGCCGACGGCGATCGCCAGGCGTCGTCGGCGAGCCCGTCGAGGATCGCCTCGAGCCGCTCCTGCTCGGCCTCCAGGTCGTCGATGATGGCCACGGCCGCGCTCGTGCCGTCGGTCATGGTCCGCTCCCGTTCGTGTCGGCGAACGCCTCCCGCACCGCCGACAGGCCGACGCGGGATCGCTCGCGGAAGCCATAGGTACCCTGCTCGCGCAGTTCGCGGGCTGCTTCGACCGCGCTGCCCAGCGCGGCGAAGGCGAAGGCCCCGCCCACCGAGATGCGCCGGACCCCCACCTCGCCGAGCTGTGCCACCGTTGGACCATCCGGCCACGGGAGGACATTGACGGCCCGGTCGACCGACGCCACCACGTGGCGCACCTCGTCGAGGTCGCTCAGGCCGGGCGCGAACAGCACGTCGGCGCCCGCCTCCTGGTAGGCCTGCAGTCCGGCGATGGTGTCGGCAAGGTCCCGGCGGCCACGGACGTGGTTCTCGGCACGAGCCGTGATCACGAAGTGGACCGGACCGGCATGGGCAGCCTCGATCGCCGCCGCCACCCGCTCGGCAGCCAGCCCCGCGTCGTAGATCGGGTCGTCGGCCCGCCGACTGAAGTCCTCGACCGAGCAGCCGGCCAGCCCCGTGTCGACCGCCAGGCGGACGGTGGTGGCGACGCCGTCCGGGTCGTCGGCGAAGCAGTTCTCGAGGTCGGCCGACACCGGCCGCTCGGTGGCGGCAACGATCGAAGCGGCATGCACGAGGGCCTCGTCGCGGCTGACGGATCCGTCCAACCGCCCCAGGGTCGCGGCGAACCCGCTGCTGGTGCTCGCCACGGCCTCGAACCCGAGCCAGTCGAGCAACCTGGCCGACCCGGCGTCCCAGGGGTTGGGCATGAGCAGCGGGGTCGGTCCGCCGTGCAGCGAGAGGAACCGAGCGGCCTTTTCCGCCTGTGAGGGCCACGTCTCGACGGTGCGCGCGTGGGCGACGGCGGGTTCGGTCACGCCGTGAACGTAGCCTGTCGCTCGAGCGCCGCCTCGACCCGCCGCAGGTCGAGCACCCGCACGTCGGCCAGTCCCGGCAGCGTCTGGACCGCCCAGCGGTAGGCCGGCCCGGTCAGCACGAGCGCCTCCAACCCCTCACCCGCCACCAGCGTGCAGTCGTGGGCCCGGTCGGCGAGCAGCTCCTCGGCGCCGATCCAGGTGCCCGGGCCCAACGCGCCGACCGGACGCCCGCCGCGGGTGGCGAGCAGCACGCCGGCCACCACGATGACGAGCTGCCTCGCGTGCTGCCCCTCGCGGGCGACGACGGTGCCGTCGGCCACCCGCAACCGGTCCGCGTGGGGGATCAGGGGGGCAAGGGAGCTGCGTGCGTACCGGTCGAAGGGGGGAACGGTGGCCAGGACCGCCACGTCCGGCCGGCGTCGGGCCCTCACGCCGCCTCCCGCGTGGGGATCGCAGCCGGCGCCGGGGCCGATGCCACCGGAGCCACCCGGATATGCACCTCGAGCTCGGCACCGCCGACGAAGTGGATGCTCGCCTGGGGAGCCACCGCCCGGATGAACCGCACGGCCCGTTCGTTGTCGGCCTGGATCCAGGCGGTGACCGTGTCGAGCCCGGTCAGCTCGGCGTGCGCGGTGAGCTCACCGACGAGCGCCCGCCCGATCCCCCGCCGGAACCACAGGTCCTCCACCAACAGCGCCATCTCGGTCGCACCGGAACGGGAGCGCGCCAGGCTCGCGGTGCCCCGTACCTCGCCCCCGTCGACGACCACCCACGACCGGTGGTCGTCCGCCGCCGCGGCGATCCGGGTGAGCTCGTGCTCGATCGCCGGCTCTCCGGCTCCGTGGAACCGCCGGTACAGGGTCTCGGGCGAGCAACGAGCGATGAAGGCCCGCAAGCGCTCGATGTCGTCCGGTCTCGATGCTCGGAGCAGCATGGATCGACCGTAACTAGACCAGTCGTCATAGTCAATAGACCGGTCGCAATAGTTGTAAGCTGGTGGTGTGGCATCCGACACACGTAACCGTCTCGTCCGCACCACCGCCCGCCTCCTGCGCAAGCAGGGCTACGGCGCGACCGGGCTCAACCAGGTGATGGCCGAGGCCGAGGCGCCCAAGGGCTCGATGTACTTCCACTTCCCGGGCGGCAAGGAGGAGCTGGCGGCGGCCGCCGTCGACTACTTCGCCGAGCGCGTCATGCGCCACATGGAGAAAGGGCTCGCAGAGGCTGGCACCGTGGGCGAGGCCGTGGCCACGTTCTTCGACGAGTACATCGAGCACTTCCACCGCACCGACTTCACCGAGGGGTGTGCCGTCGCCACTGTGGTGCTCGATGCAGCCGCCGCGCACGAGGCCCTCGCTGCGGCCACCGGGCGGGCCCTGCGGGGCTGGATCGACCGGTTCGCCGAAGCGCTCGAGGCCGAGGGGCGCTCCCCCGCCGAGGCCCATCGCCTGGCGACCGTGATCGTCGCCGCGATCGAGGGCACGGTCGTCATCGGCAAGGGCGAGCGCACGACCGAACCCGTCGTCGCCGTGCAGGCCGTGCTCCGTGACCTGCTGGCGCCGGCTGACGCCCTGGCGTCCGCCAACTGAGCCGCAGGAAGAATTTCGTCCCACGATCGTACATACGTTCGCTATAGTCGGACGTGTGACGGAGTTGCGGTGGCGCCAGGCCGACCGGCCGCAGGCCCAGGGGGCGCTCTTCGACCACCCGGTGTTCGAGCGGGAGCCGGGCCGCGGCGAGTTCCGCGGCATGGAGTTCCTGCACGTGCGGGCCCAGCGCATCATCAACGAGGTGGCGGGGGCACCGTTCGGCTTCCGCTACACGATCAACGCCTATCGGGGCTGCAGCCATGCGTGCACCTACTGCCTGGCCGGCGAGACGCCGGTACTCATGGCCGACGGCAGCGCCAGGCCGCTGGCCGATGTGCGGCCGGGCGATGAGGTCTGCGGCACGGTGCGCGACGGCGCCCGCCGCCGCTGCATCCGGACCACGGTCATCGACCACTGGTCGACGGTGAAGCCCGCCTACCGGGTAACGCTGGCCGACGACACCCGGCTGGTCGCCAGCGGCGACCACCGGTTCCTCACCGATCGAGGCTGGAAGCACGTGTCCCGCACCGGGCTGGGCTCGGGCCCACGGCCCCATCTCACCCGGCACCATTCGCTGCTCGGCGTCGACGACTTCCGCGGCATTCCGGGTGATGCGGCCGACGGGCCCGCCGGCGCCGCGATCAGCGGAGGAGCACGGCGCCGGGAGGTCGGCATCGAACCGCTCGACGCCGACCTCCCGCTGTTCGACATCACCACGGGCAGCGGCGACTTCATCGCCGCCGGCGTGGTGAGCCACAACTGCTTTGCCCGGCCGACGCACACCTATCTCGACCTCGACGCCGACCGCGACTTCGAGCGCCGCATCGTGGTCAAGGTCAACGCGGTGTCGCGGCTGCGCCACGAGCTCGACCCCCGGCGGTGGGCCGCTGAGCTCATCGCCATGGGCACCAACACCGATCCCTACCAGCGGGCCGAGGGCAAGTACCGGCTCACCCGGGGCATCGTCGAGGCGCTCGTCGAGCACGCCAACCCCTTCTCTATCCTGACCAAGTCGACGCTGGTGCTCCGTGACCTCGAGCTGCTGGCAGAGGCGGCCCGACGCACCGATGTCCGGGTGAACCTGTCGATCGGCACGCTCGACGAGGCGGTGTGGCGTAGCACCGAGCCGGGCACCCCCCACCCGGCCCAGCGCGTGCGTGCGGTCGAGCAGCTGAACGCCGCCGGGGTGCCCACCGGCGTGCTCGTCGCCCCCGTGCTGCCCGACCTGTCCGACGGTCCCGAGCAGGTCGAGGCGGTGGTGCGGGCCTGTGTCGACGCCGGCGCCCGCTCCATCTCCTCGGTGCTGCTCCACCTGCGCCCAGGCGTCAAGGAGGTGTTCCTCGGCCGCCTGGCCGAGTCCCATCCCCATCTCCTGGCGAACTATCGCCGCCGCTACAGCGACCGCGCCTACGCGCCCAGGGCCGAGCAGCGGGCGCTGGACTCCCGCGTCCGCGGGCTGGTGCGTCGCTACGGCGGGCTGCCGGCCGAGCGCACCGACCCCCGGCACCCCACCGGGCGCGAGCCCGCGCCCGAGCCCGCCACCACAACCCCGGCCCAGCTCAGGCTTCTCTGACCGGGCCGATGCTCCCAGAGGCCCAGCGGATAGGCGCTCCGAAGGGCACCCCCGCGTGGGAATTTGTTGCTGGGTCGCAGCTCAACAGGTGGGCCTCCCAGCAGCGCTGACCACCGTAAGCCAACAGAACGTGCCTACCCGCTGATGCTCTCAGCGAAGCTACGCCGCCCGTTCGAGGATGTGGACCCCGCACGCGGAGCCGAGGCCGATGACGTGGGCGAGACCCACTTTGGCGTCAGGGACCTGGCGGTCGCCGGCTTCGCCGCGCAGGTGGTGGCAGATCTCCCAGATGTTGGCGATGCCGGTGGCGGCGATGGGGTGGCCCTTCGACTGCAGGCCGCCGGACACGTTGACCGGCGTCGATCCGTCGCGCCAGGTGGCCCCGGACTCGAAGAACGGCACCGCTTGTCCCTGGGAGCAGAGCATGAGGTTGTCGTAGTGGACCAGTTCCGCGGTGGCGAAGCAGTCGTGCAACTCGACCAGGTCGAGGTCCTCGGGCGCCACGCCTGCGGCCTCGTAGGCCTGCTGGGCGGCGTTGCGGGTCAGGGTGTTGACGTTGGGCAGCACCTGGCAGGCCTCTTCCCAGGGGTCGGTGGTCAGCACCGACGCTGAGATCTTGATCGCCCGGCGCCGCTGATCGGGATCCAGGGCCCGCAACCGCTGACCGGTGACCACGACGGCGGCGGCGGCGCCGTCGCAGTTGGCCGAGCACATGGGCCGGGTGTTGGGGTAGGCGATCATCACGTCACCCATGATCTCGTCGAGCGTCAACCGCTTGGAGTAGGCCGCCAACGGGTTCAGGGTGGAATGGGCGTGGTTCTTCTCGCTGATCCGGGCGAACAGCTCGAAACTGGTGCCCCCATAACGGTGCCCGTACTCCATGCCGATCTGGGCGAACACCCCCGGCATGGTCTCGGTCCCGATCCGGCCGTCGATCGGCGCCACCGCGCCGAACCGGCCCGTGGGCGTCCACGCGTCGTCGTCGGCCTTGCGGTTCCCGCCCGCCAACAAACCCGCCCCCGCCAACTTCTCGACCCCCACGGCCAGGCCCAGGTCACACTCCCCCGCCTTGAGCGCCATGACCGCCGTCCGCAACGCCGTCGCCCCCGTCGCGCACGCGTTGGACACGTTGTACACCGGGATCCCCGTCTGGCCGACCTGCTTCTGCAACTGCTGCCCGATGCCCCCGCGGCCCATGAGGTTGCCGGCCGCCAACACGCCCATCTCCCTCATGCTCACACCGGCGTCGCCCAGGGCGCCCATTGTGGCCTCGGCCGCAAGATCGACCGTGTCCCGCTCCGGGTGCTTGCCGAACTTGGTCATGTGGATTCCCAGGATCCACACATCATCAGCCGCCATCACCGGCCTCCCTCACTCACCGTCGGGGCATCCACCGGTTCGAAACCAAACCCGACCGCCTCCGTGCCACGGCCATCGACGCCCACCGGCACCGTCACCAATCTCACCTTCATGCCCAGGCTCACGCGCTCCGGGCTGGGCTCCACGTTCACCACGTTGGCCCGGACACTCGTCCCCTCACAGTCGACCAGCGACGCTACGAACGGCACCGGGATCCCCGGCGCCGCCAGCGACACGATGGTGAAGGCCCGCACCTCCCCCTCGCTCGCCACCCGGACGGCGCTGAACTCGGTGCCGCCGCATCCCGCACACGCATTGCGCCGATCGAAGAACCGCGCCCCGCACCCCGCACACTCCCGGGCGACCAGGTGCGGATCGTCACCCAACACCAGGTAGTCGACCAACGGAATCTGTTCGGCCACCAAACATCCCTCCCCGCGTCGCCGGCCTCACGGGCGGACGCTGTCCGCACCAGGTTGGCATGCGAGGGGGGCCGGCCGCCTGCCGGGCAGCAGGTCAGCCGGCTTCGCCGGCGGCGGCGTCCGCGGCGACCAGCCCGTTGGCGGCCGCCAGGGCTATCGCGGCCCGCACCGCCTCTTCGTAGACAGCATCGAGGTGGTGCTGCGACACGGCGGGTGCCAACGGCGGGTCGCCGAGCGAGCGCGGCAGCGCGCCGGGGTCGGACGTGGGCCCGATCTGCGGGGTCGGAGACGGCTGATAGCCGTTGTCCGCCCAGAAGGCCTGCGTCTTGGAGGGCGCGTTCTGGGAGCGCCGACGGCGACGGCTGGTCACGCCGCAGCCTCCTTGTCGGGATCGGCGGCCTTCTCGGCCTGGTCGGCGTGGTCGTGGGCGAGCGTGTCGGCACTGGTCTCGTCCACCAGCGCCTCGGGACGCAGCCCGAGAGCCTGCCGCAGCTGGTCGGGCGAGAGGTCGCCGACCGAGCTGCTGGCCGGCAGCACCATGTCGGCGATGCGGCGCTTGCCCGCCACGACCTCCTCCACCTGCTCGTCCACGGTGCCGGGGCACACGAGCCGGTGGCTGATGACGGTGTTGGCCTGGCCGATGCGCCAGGCCCGGTCGCGTGCCTGGTCCTCGACCGCGGGGTTCCACCAGCGGTCGTACAGCACGACGTGGTTTGCGGCGGTGAGGTTGAGGCCCGACCCGCCCGCCTTGATCGACAGCACCAGGGCTCCCGGCCCCGTCCCCTCCTGGAACTCACGCACCAGGCGGTCGCGGGTGCCCCGGGTCAGGCCACCGTGGTAGCAGGCCACGGGGACGCCGGTCCGCTTGGTCAGGTGCTCGGCCAAGCGCTCACCCCAGCGGGCGAAGTGGGTGAACACCAGCACGCGTTCCCCGGCGGCGAACACGTTGTCGACCAGCTCGTCGAGCCGGGCGAGCTTGCCCGATCGACCCTCGAGCGGTCCCTCGTCGTCGTCGACGTACGCGGCCGGATGGTCGCAGATCTGCTTGAGGGCGGTGATGGCGGCGAGCACGTGGCCCGTGCGGGAGCGCCGGTCCTCGGTGCCGAGGTTGACGCCCAGCAGGTTGTCGAGCACGGCCTGGTAGAGGCCGATCTGCTCGGCCGTCATGCCGCAGTGGTCGAGCTCGTCGATCTTGTCGGGCAGCTCGGCGGCGATCTCGGGCTCGGCCTTGGTGCGCCGGAACACCAGCAGCCCGTTCAGGGCCCGCAGTGCCGCCTCGCCGGAAGCACCGGACCCGTTGCGCGGCGACGACAGCTGCTGGATGAAGCCCGGGCGGGGGCCCACGAGCCCCGGATTGGTGTAGTCGAGGATGGACCACAGGTCACCGAGCCCGTTCTCGATCGGGGTGCCGGTCAGCGCCATGCGCGACCGGGCGGGAATGCGCCGGAGCTCGCGCGCCACCTCGCTGGCAGGGTTCTTGATCGCCTGCGCCTCGTCGAGCACCACCCTGTGCCAATCGACGGTGGCCAGCGCCTCGACGTCACGCACGGCGGTGCCGTAGGTGGTGAGCACCACATCGGCGTCGCCGGCCACCTCGGCAACCTCGTCGGCCTCGGCGCGGGCGGCGCCGTGGTGGACCTGTACCCGCAGGCCCGGGGTGAACCGCTTGGCCTCGGCCGCCCAGTTGCCCAGCACCGCGGGCGGGGCGATCACCAGCACGGGGCCCTGCCCGCGGGTGTCCAGCAGGTGGGCGAGCATCGTCGGCGTCTTGCCGAGGCCCATGTCCATGGCCAGGCAGCCACCGAGCCCCACTCGATCGAGGAACGCGAGCCAACCCCGGGCCTCGGCCTGATAGCTGCGCAGCTTGCCGACGAAGCCGTCGGGGGGACTGAGCGGTGCCGGCGGCTCGTCGCTGGCGCCCCGGACCAGCTCGACGGCCCAACCACTGCCGGCCACGATCGCCGGCCCGGCGAGGGCGCTCTCCTCCAGGCCGACGGCGTGCCGCAGGATGGCGGCGCCGGTCAGCTCGGTGGACCCGCCCTGTTCGGCCAACGCCTTGGCGGCCGCCTCGAGGTCGGCGTGGTCGAGCTCGACCCAGCGCCCCTTGGCACGGATCAGCGGCCGCGCCTGGGCGGTGAGGCGGGCGATTGCGGCGGCGTCGAGCTCGAGGTCGTCGAACAACACCGACCAGCGGACCTTGGACAGCTGGTTGGATCCCACCCGTGCCGGTCCGGCGGGTCCGGCGGCCTCGAGCCGCAGGCGGGGCGACGGCCGGGTCCACGACGCGGTCGGTACCCGCACGTCGAAGCCGACCGACTGCAGCACGCGTCCGGTGCGGGTCATGAGGTCCCAGGCCTCGTCGACCCCGAGGACGACGTGACCGCGACGCCCGGTGCGGCCGAGCGCGGGGAGGAGCCGTTCGAGGCGGCGGAGCTGGGCTTCGACCCGTTGGGTCTTGGCGCCGGACGTCGTCACCGCCTGCTCGACCGGGAGTGGATTGCGTTCCAGCCCGGTGGCATCAACGGTCAGGAGCCAGCCCCCGTCCGCCTCGGGGGGGTCGAGCCGCACGATCAGCCCGACGTCGCCGTCCCCCACCACCGGCGCCGCCCACCGGCGGAGGTCGTCGGCCACCTCGGTCGCCGGACCGTGGGCGGCCGCGAACGCCTCGCCGGCCAGTCCCGCCAGCACGGCCTCGGCCACGTCGCGGCGGCTACGCGCCACCGGCGGTGTGGCGGCCGTGACCAGGCGGGCCGCCCCGGCGCGGCACACGGCGTCGACTGCGGCGTTCAGCACGGTGCGGCACAGGCGCTCTGGCCCGGTGGACGGGTCCAATGCCCTCACCGGGCCGGGCATCCGGGCCGACAGCTCGCGGATGCGTTCCCGTTCGACGACGGCGGCTATCCACTGGACGAGATAGGAGCCGCTGCGCTGGCGCCCCCGGGTGGTGGCCGATCCTCCGCGGCGGAGGGTCGGCACCATGCGGCCCTGGGCCACCAGGTCGGTGGCCCAGGCCGCCACCTCACCGAGCCAACGCACGCTGGGGCCGGCGTCCAGGGCGAGCTGCCCGGCTCCCACGCCGACGAGCCAGCCGAGGGCCGCCGTCAGGGGCGCGGCGACGGCCGGCGCCCGATCACCGGAGGGCAGGGGGGCGCCCTTGTGCCTCTCCCACTCGATCGCCGAGCCTCCGGCCTCGTCGATCAGCCGCTGCAGGTCCTCGCTACCGGCAGGCGTGGCGCGCGGATTGCCGGCCCACAGCACCACCTGGCCCGGTGCCCACGAGGCCTGGAGCGCCGGAGCCTGCACGGTCTCGGCCTCCGCCTCGCCCGAGGCGGCCATGGCCGCGTCTTCACCGTCGCCCAAGGTGGCGGGGTCGGGAAGCTCCACCTCCTCGCCGGTGACCCGTCGGAGCGCGGCCGCCACGGCGGCGCGCTCGTCGGTCAGGTCGGCGAGTGCCTGATCACGCTCGTGGCGGTCCGACCGCGCGACTGCCTCCAGCATGTCCTCGATCTCCACGAGCATGTGGTGCAAGGTCGCGGCCCAGCGCTGCGGCTGCGCCGCGAGCGCTGACAGGTCGTCTGTAGCGATCTGCCCGTCGACCTCGGACGCGACGAGCGCCTCGAAGCTGGTTTGGTCCAGTTGGGTCTCCATCGTCTGCTGGCCCATGTCGGCGTACGGCACCGCACGGCCAGGTGTCCGCCATCTACCCAGGGGGATGGCTCAGGTCAGTCTACGGGGTCCGGACCCCGAATCGGTGACATCTCCCCCCGCAGGCTAGGTTGCCGATAACGACCGTTACCACACGTGCCAGAGGCCACAGGGGGAGGTCGGCAGGCAGTGATCCGTTCCGATGTTCACAGCCGGGGGCGGTGAACGCCCGTGCCCGCTCCCTGGCCGTTGCGCTTCGGCGCCTTCTTTGCCCCGTTCCACCCGGTCGGCCAGAACCCCACCCTGGCGCTCGAGTACGACCTCGACCGCGTGGTGGCGCTCGACCAGTTCGGCTACGACGAGGTCTGGTTCGGCGAGCACCACTCGGGTGGCTACGAGATCATCGCCTGCCCCGAGGTGTTCATCGCCGCCGCCGCCGAGCGCACCCGCCACGTCATGCTGGGGACGGGCGTGGTTTCGCTTCCGTACCACCATCCGTGGTTGGTCGCCGACCGGTTGGTGCTGCTCGACCACCTCACACGTGGCCGGCTCATCTTCGGCGCCGGACCGGGAGCGCTGCCCAGCGACGCGTTCATGCTGGGCATCGAGCCCGTGGACCAGCGCCGCATGATGGAGGAGTCGCTCGAGGCGATCCTGGCGCTGTTGAGGACCGATGAGCCCGTCACCCGCCAGACCGACTGGTTCACGATGCGCGACTGCCGGCTGCAGGTGCGCCCCTACACCCAGCCACACTTCGAGGTGGCCGTCGCGGCCATGGTTTCGCCCTCCGGGCCGCGGCTGGCCGGCACCCACGGCGTGTCGCTGCTGTCGCTGTCGATGACCCTGCTCGAGGGCTTTGCCGCCATCGGCCACGCCTGGGGCGTAGCGCAGGAACAGGCGCGTGCTGCCGGGCGCCCCGAACCCGATCGCCGGACGTGGCGAGTCCTGGGAGCGGTGCACCTGGCCGAGACCCGAGACCAGGCCATCGAGGACTGCACCCACGGCCTGCAGGACTTCGCCGACTACTTCGGGGGTGGCGCCGGCTTCGTGCCGCTGGCCAACCAGGTCGACGGTGGGCCCGCCACACCGCGGGAGTTCGTCGAGACCTACGCCGAGTCCGGCAACGTCGTGATCGGCACCCCGGACGACGCCATCGCCTACATCGAGGGATTGCTCGAGCAGTCGGGTGGGTTCGGTACGTTCCTGCTGCTCGGCCACGACTGGGCCGATCCCGAGGCGACCCTGCGCTCGTACCGGCTGTTCGCCCGCGAGGTCGTTCCCCACTTCACCGGGCAGCTCGCCGCGCCGCGGGCGTCACACGAGTGGGCGGTGGAGAAGCGGGGCGAGCTTTTCGGTGCCGCCGGCCAGGCCATCCTCAACGCCATCACGTCCCACGTGGAGGAGGCGCAGGCCAAGGGCGCGGCCGCCGGCGGCGACGGTGAGGTGGGGGCGGGCTGATGCGGGCGCTGGTGCTGCGCGGAGGATCCGAGCTGATCGTCCGGGACGACGCGCCGGATCCCCAGCCGGGCTTCGGACAGGTGCTGGCGGACGTCAAGGCCTGTGGGATCTGCGGCTCCGACCTGCACTTCGTCCAGCACGCGGCCACGATGCTGGGCCTGCTGGCGGACATGGAGGGGCTGCCCGACTTCGGGGCACCACCGCTCGACCTCGGCCGGGACGTGTTCATGGGCCACGAGTTCGCCGCCGAGGTGCTCGAGGTCGGGCCCGACACGGTGGGGCCGGACCCGGGGACGATCGTCACGTCGGTCCCGATCATGCTCACGCCGACGGGCCTGCGAGACATCGTCTACAGCAACGACATCCCGGCCGGCTACGGCGAGCGCATCCTGCTGTCGGCGCCGTTCGTGCAGGTGGTACCCAACGGGCTGGATCCGCGCCACGCGGCCCTCGCCGAACCGATGGCGGTCGGCCTCCACGCCGTCAACCGCTCGGGGATCGGCGCCGGTGACGGGGCCGTCGTGCTGGGCTGCGGCCCCGTGGGCCTGGCCGTGATCGCGGCGCTCGGGCTCAGGGCGGTGGAGCCCATCGTGGCCGCCGACCTGTCCCCCGCCCGCCGGTCGCTGGCGACGATCATGGGGGCCCACGAGGTCGTGGACCCGGTGGTCGAGCCCGCCTTCGACGCCTGGAAGCGGTCCGGACGGGGCCAGGCACCCGTCGCGTTCGAAGCGATCGGCGTGCCCGGCATCATCGACGACGCGCTGCGGGTGGCGCCGGCGCAGAGCCGCATCGTGGTGGTGGGGGTGTGCATGCAGCCCGACACGGTCACGCCCTTTTTCGGGATCTCCAAGGAGCTGAACCTGCAGTTCGTGCTCGGCTACGACCCCTCGGAGTTCGAGGCCAGCCTCCGCTCGATCGCCGAGGGCGAGGTCGACGTCGCCCCGCTGATCACGGGCGAGGTGGGGCTCGACGGCGCGCCCGGTGCCTTCCGCGAGTTGGCCGACCCCGAGCGACACTGCAAGGTCCTCGTGGTTCCCTGACGTCCGATGGAGGCGCACCCGTGATCGACGACGAGGCCCTGTCGCGCCGGGCCCGGCGGCTGGCGGCGACGATCGAGCCCTTCGTCGGGCAGGTGTACTTCTCGCCCGAATGCCACGGGGAATACGTCGCGCTGGGGTTCGGCCCCAGCCCGGGCACCGTCGCCAACGGCGTGCAGTTGCCCGACGGTCCCGCCTACTTCTCCAGCCGGGGCTCGGCGCTCGGCCAGGTCCCGGGGGAACTGGTCGCCGCGGCCTTCGCCGTGTTCAACCCGGCGGTGGTGGTGCCGGCGGTGGCGCACGGCTGGGGGCTGACCGACGCCGCCACCATCGCCACGGCGCGGGCCCGCGGCGCCACCGCCCAGTTGGGGCGCATCCTCGGCCAGTCCCCGCCGGGGTTGGCGCAGGTGACGGCGCTGCTGACGCGCGCCACCGACCCGCTCCGGGTGGAGGGCCGGCCCCTGTACGCCGGGCTGCGTTCGTTGGGGCTCCCCGGCGACCCCCTGGGCGACGCCTGGCGGTTGGCCGACCTGCTGCGGGAGTTCCGGGGCGACGCGCACACGGCCGCCTGGACGACCGCCGGGTTCGACGCCGTGGAGATCGGCCTGCTCACCGAGTTGTATTGGGGACTGCCGATGCGCAGCTACATCCGCAGCCGGGCCTGGTCGTCGGCGGAGCTCGACGACGCCACGGAGCGCCTGCGCAGCCGCGGTTTGCTCGACGGGGACGGGTTCTCCGAACGCGGGCGTGCCGAACGCGAAGGGGTCGAGGTCGCCACCGACGGCCACATGCGGCCGGCGATCGAGGCGTTGGGCGCCGACCTCGACGGGCTGGTCGGGATCATCGAACCGTGGAGCGTGGCCGTGCGCGAGGCCGGGGGCTACCTGCCGAGGGACCCGCACGAGCTCGCCCGGGCGCAGTGACCGCGGACGTCCTCGACGCGCGCACGCTGAACCGCGCCACGCTGGCCCGCCAGCTGCTGCTGGAGCGGAGTCGGCTGCCACCGGTCGACGCGGTCGCCCACCTGGTCGGGCTCCAGGCCCAGGAGCCGCTCAATCCCTACCACGCCCTGTGGTCCAGGCTCGAGGGGTTCCGGCCCGACGACCTGTCGCAGGCGATGCTCGACCGCCGGGTGGTTCGGATCGCGGTCATGCGCGCAACCATCCACCTTGTCACCGCCGACGACTGCCTCGTGCTGCGGTCCGTGGCCCAGCCTGTGCTCGACGCCGAGCTGGCCAGGCACCCCCAGTACGGGCCCGCGTTACGTGGCGTCGACCTCGGCCCGGCCCTGGACTTCGCCCGCCAGGTCATGGCCGACCGTCCGCTGAGCACGACGGAGCTGCGCGCGGCGATGGGCGGCAAGTTCCCCGAGCTCGATGCCCCCGCCCTGTCGTACGCCTGCCGCTGCAAGCTCGGCTTGGTCCAGGTCCCACCGCGGGGGCTGTGGGGCCGCAGCTCCCGGGTGACGCTCACGACGGTCGAGTCGTGGCTGGGCCGTCCGCTGGCGGCCACGCCGCGCGTCGACGACGTGGTCATGCGCTACTTCGCCGCCTTCGGGCCGGCCGCGGTGGCCGACGTCGCAACGTGGTCGCGTCTCACCCGGCTGCGTGAGGTCGTCGACCGGCTGCGACCGCGGCTGCGGGCGTTCCGCGACGAGCGGGGACGGGAGCTGTTCGACGTTCCCGAGGCGGCTCGGCCCGACGCCGACACGCCGGCGCCACCCCGGTTCCTGCCCGAGTACGACAACCTGTTGCTCTCCCACGACGACCGCAGCCGGTTCTTCCCGACCGACGACCGGGCCCGCGCCCGCCTGTTCGGCGCCGACCGGAAGGTGAGCGGCTCGGTGCTCCACGACGGCTTCGTGTGCGGCACCTGGCGCGTGGATCGCGACGACGGCGCGACCGCCGTCCTGGTCGTCGACCACGCTCCGGGGCTGAACCAGCGGGCGAGGTCCGCGGTGGCCGCCGAGGGACGCCGCCTGCTGCGCTTCCTCGCCCCCGTTGCCGACAGCGACATCAGGTTTACGGCGCTGACCTGACCCGCGGCGATTCGTTCGTGCCAGGTGAGACGTTCTCGGCGCAGGATGTATTGGAGCGCAAGCGGTCACACTCAGAAGCCGAGCGCATGCTGAGATGTCGGCAACCCGAGTGGCCGAGCTACAGGCAGCTCGATCCGGCAGATGGTCGGCGGCCGGTTGAGAGGTCCCGAGATCGTCAGTTCGGTCGGACCTGCGCGCACGTCGACGGTGTCGCCATACGCGCTGTTGAAGACCGCCGGTGTCGAGCTCACGGCACCATCGCGGGCGACGATCACGACGCTGTCGGAGAAGGCAATGCGGGTGCCGCGGTCGACACGCATGGTCCGAGGCGCTTGCGTCGCCGGACACGCGCGCCGGCTTGGTTCGCCGGTCTGATGGACCGCGACGTAGAGGTCTGCGTTCAGCCGAACTCGCTTCGATGGATGGTCGAGTTGCGGCAGCGTCCCGTCGCGCGCAGCGTTGCGCAGGAACCCGACCGTCGGCGCGAACTTGGGCGCTTGGGGCAAGGCGAAGACACGCGTGTTGGCCGGCAGTTGGTCGAGCAGTGGCGAATAGGCGACTGCGGTCACGATCTCGCGGGAACCGAACGGGTAAGTCGTCGAGTGCCGAAGTAGGTCAATGTTGCCGGGCAGTCCGATGAGGAGCAGGATCAGCGGGACGGCAGCGAGCACGGTCAAGTGCCGGGCGAGCGCTTCAGCGCCGAGGGCGACGAGCGGGAGCAGCAGCGCGGCCACTACGTAGATGTAGCGATCGGTCGCACCGAACTGCGCACTGTACCCCCCAGCTCGAACGCCGCTCACGAACGCGAACCCGGCGGCACTGACTAGCAGCGCAGCGACGGTGCTGGGCATGGCACTGTGGCGATTGACTCGGACCGCACGGCAGGCACGGACGACACCGACGGCGGCCACGGTGGCGAGCCCGAGCCCGACGAGCGAGCTTTGTCCGAGCCCG
Source organism: Acidimicrobiales bacterium (assembly GCA_050744525.1). Lineage (GTDB taxonomy): Bacteria > Actinomycetota > Acidimicrobiia > Acidimicrobiales > VFJN01 > DASQUK01. The sequence continues at coordinate 20,467 of JBOGHG010000009.1, forward strand.
ACGAAGACGGCCTTCCCCATGGTCCAGACAAACGAAAGCGTCTCGGTTACGCGGTTGTGGTTGGCGTTCGGGTCCCCGCCATACGCGATGTACCAAGCGATGTAGACGAGTCCGAACGGCACCGCATGGAAAGCGGCAGCGCGCCAACCGCGACGCATGAGTACGGCGAGCGCGACACCTGCGACGATCGGGATGCCGACCGCGGAGCACATGATCGCCCCGAGACCGAATAGCACGCCGATGAGATCGCGGCGGGTGGTCGGCGCATCTTCGGTGGCCGCCAACAGGTGTGCGAGCCCCAGGACGATCGAGCCCGTCAGCGCGATCTGGAAGCCGAACAGAATGTTTGTTTGACCGGCGCCGTAGAGTGCGAACGGCAGTGCTGTCAGTGTGGCGATCGCCGGACGCACGCGAAGGCGTCGCATCGTCAGCCAGACCACGACGACAACGCCGATGTGCGCTATCACGGCCGACGCGAGATACGGCGTGTACGAGCGAAGCCCGAAAACGCGAAAGAGGAGTCGGTAGGCAACAGCGGGCAGGGTCACCCAGTGGCCGTTATGAGCCTCGAGCAGACTCGACGGCTCGGTGAGCTTTCGGTTGACGAGAAACACCCACTCGTCGACGAAGAACCATTTGTCGCGGCCGCACCACAAGAGGAACGGGAACGCAGCCGCGAGGCCCACGAGCAACGCGATGAACCAGCCGCGCCGATGCTCGTCATTGTCGGCACTGCTGCCAAGAGCTGACCCCTCGCTGCTGTCACCCGAGCTCGCGCCGTCGTCAAAGGCGTCGAACTCGTCAAGCGCGCTCACCAGTCCTCCCCTGCCGCTCTGGCGTGCGGCGAGGATTCTTGCATGTTGGTCCGGCAGTGAGCCGGTGCCGTCCTTTGGGTGCTGCGTACTCTGTTGAGCCGCTACCGGCCGGCGAGGGGGAAGGTCGTTCTCAACACGAGGGGCGCTGCATTGTCGTCGCGCTGCCGGCTCGATGGTGCATGCAGGCTCACGACAGCCGCTTCTCGAACCAGTGGTGGGCGTAGCGCTCGTCGTTGAAGGCCTCGACCTCGTGGTAGCCCGACGACCGATACAGGCTGATTGCCTCGCGGAGCGACCGGTTGGTCTCCAACCGCACGACGCGGCTGCCGTGGGCCCGGGCGCGGCCCTCGAGCTCGGCCAACAGGCGGCGGCCGATCCCCAGTCCCCGCGCCGACTCGGCGACCCACATCCGCTTGATGTCGGGCGGGGCGTCGCCGTGGAACTGGAGACCTCCGCAGCCCACTGGCTCCCCGTGCAGGGTTGCGACGAGGAACAGCCCCGCGGGCGGCCGCATCGAGTCGACGCCCGGGGCGCTGCTCAGCGCCGCATCGAATCCGGTGTCGAACCGGCGATCGATCTCTGCGAAGTAGGCGTTCAGGCACCGCTGAGCCGCGGGCTCGCCCGGGTCGACGGGCCCGACGTCGACCAGGGCGGCGGTCAGCAGCCGCTCCACGTCCGCCATGGCGGAGACCAGCCGGGCCCGCTGGGCCTCGCCGAGCGGCTCCAGGAACGACCGGGCCAGCTCGTCGCTCCGCCGGTCGAGCACGGCCCGCTCCGCGGCGCCGGCCGGGGTGAGGCGGGCGGTGCGGACCCGCTTGTCAGCCTCGTTGGGGTCGACGCCGACGAGCCCCTCGGCCTCCAGCGAGCGCAGGAGGCGGCTCAGGTAGCCGCTGTCCAGTTCGAGGCGCGACCGCAGCGACCGCACGTCACAGCCCTCGTCGCCGATCTCCCACAGCACCCGTGCCTCGCCGAGGGGACGACCGCGGGCGAGGTAGTGGTCGTCGAGCGCACCCACCCGCTGGGTGACCACCCGGTTGAACCGCCGCACCTGGGAGACCATGACGCCATCGATTGTCTGACTTTAGTCAGAGGACTGGTCGGATGCGAGCCCCGAAACCGGCGGTCTTACACTGAGGGACCCAGCCATGCTCGACAGGGAGGTGTTGTCGTGGCAGAGATCGGTGATCGCGTCGTGGTCGCCGCCGCCAAGGGGGCGCCAAGCAGGAGAGGAACCGTCGTCGCCAAGACGGGGTCGATGTTGACCCTCGAATGGCAGGACGGGCACACATCGTCGTTCACGCCGGCGCCCGGCTCCGTGTGGGTCGAGGACGCCGACGGCCCGACCGACGCCGGCCGGGCGCCGTAGCGCCCGGCCGGCGGCCGGCCTGGCTCACTGCGTCTCCTGGGCGGCCGGCTCCCGGATCCCCCAGCGTTGCTGGAGCCGTCGGAGCGGCCTCGGGGCCCACCAGTTGGCTTCGCCCGCCAGCCGCATCACCGCCGGCACCAGGAGCCCCCGGACGATGGTGGCGTCCATGACGATGGCTAGGGCCAGACCGAGACCCATGAGCTTCATGAAGCTCATGCCGCTGGTCACGAAGGCCGCGAAGGTGATGGCTAGCACCAACGCCGCTGCGGTGATGAGCCGGCCCGTGCCGGCCAGACCGGCAGCGACCGCCCGGGTGTTGTCGCCCGTGCGGTCGTGCTCCTCCTTGATGCGCGAGAGCAGGAACACCTCGTAGTCCATGGAGAGCCCGAACGCGATGCAGAACATGAGGATGGGCATGGCCACGTCGAGCTGGCCGGTGGCGGTGAAGTCGAGCACGCCGGCCAGGTGCCCCTCCTGGAAGAACCACACCATGGCGCCGAACGTCGCGGTCAGCGACAGGAGGTTCAGCACGATGGCCTTCACGGGCACGAGGAGGCTGCCGAACACGGCGAACAGCAGGACGAACGTGGTGATCCCGATGATGGCCAGCGCCAGCGGCAGCCGGTCGTAGATGGCCGCCTTGGTGTCGACCAGGTCCGCGGCATCGCCCTCTACGGCGAACGGGAACGGGGCATCGACGTCGCGGATGTCCCTCACGAGATCCTCGCCCTCGGGCGACACCAGTGCCACCGAGGGAACGATGTCGAGCCACGAGCCGGCGTCCGCCGACTCCACGGTCACGTCGGCCACGCCGCCGGCCGCCCCGACCTGGTCCGCGAACGTGGCCACGGCCTCGGCGTCGGCACCCTCGGCATCGGTTCCCGGCATGATGACGGCGAACTGCTCGCTCTGGTTGCCGTCGAACTCCGTGGCGAGGGCCTCGGCGACCTGGCGAGCCTCGTTGGACTCGGGCAGCGACTGGTAGGACGGCAGCCCGGGGTTGACGCGCAGGAACGGGGAACCCAGGACGAGGAGCAGCACGATGACGCCGGTGGCGACGGGGACCGGGCGGCGCATCACCGCCCCGGCCAGGCGAGGCCAGAACCCGCGCTCGTCACCGGCGCCGCCCGCAACGGCGCCGTGTCGCCGGAACGACCAGGCATTGACCCGGGGCCCCAGCACCGCCAGGAGGGCGGGCAGGGTGAGGAGCGCACCGGCCGCGGCGCTGAGGACCACGGCGGTGCCGGCGTAGGCGAACGACCGCAGGAAGTACAGCGGGAACACGAGCAGCGCCGACAGCGAGGCGGCGACGATGAGGGCCGAGAAGGCGACGGTGCGGCCGGCGGTCTCGACGGTGCGCACCACGGCGTCGTCGCTCGATCGGCCGGCGGCCAGCTCCTCCCGGAACCGGCTGACGATGAACAGCGAGTAGTCGATGGCGAGGCCGAGGCCGAGCGCGGTCGTGAGGTTGATCGAGTAGATGGAGACGTCGGTGACCTGGGCCATGGCGAAGAGCGCCAGCAGGGTGCCGGTCACCGACACCAGGGCCATCGCCAACGGCAGTGACGCCGCCACCACCCCACCGAACACGAGCACCAGCAACAACAGCGTCGCCGGTATGGCCAGGCTCTCGGCGCGGGCGAGGTCCGAACCCAACTGCTCCTCGATGGCGGCGTCGATGGCGTCCTCACCCCCGACGCCCACCATGACGGGGCCGCGGACGCCGGCGTAGCGGTCGCCGAGGTCTCCGACGGCCTCGTCGTCGCCGTCGACGTCGACGACCACGAGTGCGGAGGCGCCGTCGGTGGACCGCAGCTCCGGTGCGCCCTCCAGCGACCAGTAGGAGATCGTGGAGGCGACCTCCGGCTCCTCGGCCAAGGCCTCGGTGAGCTCGGCCCCGGCAGCCGCGACCGCCGGGTCGTCGACGTCCGCACCGCCGCGGGCTTCGACGAGCAGGACCATCTCGGGCTCGTCGGTCCCGATCTCCTCCTCCAGGAACCGGCTGGCGCGGTACGACTCGGAGCCGGGATCCTCGAAGCCCTCGTCCTCGAACGCGCCGAACGCCCCCGAGCCGCCGGCGCCGGCGGCGAGCACGAACAGGGCGGACAGGGCGAGCACCAGGCGACGCCGGCGGACAGTGAAGCGGCCGATGCGCGTGAACATGGCGAGCCTCCGCGATGCGCTGGACGGACGGTCCCCATCGTCCGGCGGGTGGGTGTGCGGCCACATCCGCCCGCCGGCCGTTTCCCCACGTACGGAGCGCCGTCTGTTGCCCGTACCGCAGTACGGGTCCAGCGGTACCCAGGGACGGTGCCGTCGGCTCGGTCCTGGTCGTACCCTCGAGCCATGAGCGACGAGGGGCTGCGGTCCTGGGGCGGAACGTTCGCCGTGGGCCTCGCCTTCCCCGTGGCGGCGCTGGTGGCGGCCCTCCTCGTCTTCGCCACCTCGCCGTTCGAGGCGGGGCTGGTCATCGGCGTCGTCGCCGCCCTGGTCCCCTGGGCGTTGCTCGCCGGCGACGTGCGGGTCCGGCCCTGGCTCATGGTCGTCGCCGGTGTCGGCATCCCGGGCGTGCTGGTCGTCCTCTACGACGCGCCGGGCGCCAACTTCCTGGCCCTGCTGGCGGTGGCGTGGCTGGCCGCCACCGGCGAGTCGCTCGCGGCGGAGGTCACGGCCGCGGTGGCCGCCTCGATCGTCATCCCACTCGTCTACGCCACGGGCGACTGGGACGAGGACGGCGAGGCGTTCGTGTACTTCGCCACGGGGGGCCTGATCGTGTGGTGCATCGGACGCATCCTCCGCCGGGAACGCAGGCTCGTGGCGGCGTTGACCGAGGCGCAGCACCGCCTGGCGGCGGCGGCCAGCGCCGCCGAGCGCCAGCGCATCGCTCGCGACGTCCATGACGTGGTCGGTCACAGCCTCACCGTTATGTTGCTCAACGTGAGCGGCGCCCGGCGAGTCCTCGACAGCGACCCGGTCGCCGCCACCGAGGCGCTCGATCGGGCGGAGCAGGCCGGCCGCGGCAGCCTCCAGAGCGTGCGGGCCATCGTCGGCCTGCTCCGCACGCCCGACGAGGCCGGTTCCGAGCCCCGACCGGGTGCCGCCGACATCGTGGGGCTCGTGGACACGGCGGCCGCGGCGGGGCTGCCGGTCCGAGCGCAAGTCGCGGGGGATCTCGATGCGATCGATCCCTACGCCGGCCTGGCCGCCTACCGGATGGTCCAGGAGGCGCTCGCCAACGTCGAGCACCATGCGCCCGGTGCCGACGTCCTCGTCCAGGTGGCCAACGACGGCGATCGTGTGACCGTGTCCGTGCGCAACGGCCGCGCCCGCCACACTCCTCCCCCGTCGGCGGGCCGCGGCGGCACGGGTCTCGACGGCATGAGCCAGCGCGTCGCCGCTGTCGGCGGCACGGTGTCGGCCCGGCCGGAGGGTGACGGCTGGGTGGTCGAGGGGTCGATCCCCCTCGACCGCTCCGACGCCGCCGCTCGGTCAGAGGGCCGAGCGTGATCCGGCTGCTGCTGGTCGACGATCAGGAGCTGGTGCGGGCGGGGCTGCGGCTGATCCTGTCGGCCGAGGACGACCTCGCGGTCGTGGACGAGGCGGCCGACGGGCGGGCCGGCGTCGATGCGGCCCGGAGACTCACCCCCGACGTCGTGCTCATGGACGTCCGCATGCCGGTGATGGACGGGATCGAGGCCACCCGCCGGCTCGCCGCCGACGGCGACCACAAGGTCCTGGCACTGACCACGTTCGAGGACGACGAGGTCCTGTGGGGCGTCATCGAGGCGGGGGCCGCCGGCTTCGTGCTCAAGGACGCCCCCGCCGCCGACCTCGTCGGCGCGATCCGCGTCACCGCTCGGGGCGGCTCCTGGCTCGATCCCAGGGTCGCCGACCGGGTGCTCACCGTGCTGCGCCGCCGACCGGCGGGCGTGACCTGGACAGCCGGCAGCCCAGTCGACCCGCTGACCGAGCGCGAGCGCGAGGTCCTGCGCCTAGTCGCCACCGGTGCCAACAACGCCGAGATCGCCGAGGCGCTCTACCTCAGCGAACGCACCGTCAAGGGGCACATCTCCGCCATCTTCGCCAAGCTCGGCGTCCGCGACCGCCCCGCGGCGATCATCCGGGCCTACGACGCCGGCATCGTGACGCCGGGCGCCTAGGAGGATCCACTAGCCGCCGGTCACTCACCGGCGTAGGTGCCGAAGCTCCAGAGGTTGCCCTCCGGGTCCCGGACGCTGAACCCGCGGGAGCCGTAGTCCTCGTCGACGAGCCCGCGCACCACCTCGGCGCCGGCGGCCACCGCCCGCTCGAACAGGCCGTCGGGGTCGTCGCACACGACGTACACCGAGTCGTTGCCCGGGACGCGGCGTCCGAACGCCGAGTCGTCCTTCCCGGCGGTGCCGAACATGACGCCGCCACCGAGCGGCCACCGCATTTCGGCGTGCACGATGATCGACGGATCGTCCTCGCGCGCGTACGCGGCGCCCTCCTCGAACCCGAAGGCCTTGGCGAGGAAGTCGATCGCGCCTCGTGCGTCGCGATACGACAGGACGGGCCACACGGTCGGATGCCTGGTTGTCGTTGCCATGACTCGACGATCACACGGCGGCGGTGGCGTCGTCTTGGAAAGTTGGAAGCTCCTCCGCCATCCAGGCGGTCGGCGTGCATCCCGCCAACTCGGCGAAGTCGCGATCCAGGTGCGCCTGGTCGTAGTAACCACAGGCGGCCGCCACCTGGGCAATCGTCACGAACGAGGGCGTGGCCTGCAGCATGTGCCTCGCCCGCTCGAAACGCACGACCCGGGCCGCCAGCTTGGGACCGAACCCGAACTCGTCGCGGAACCGGCGCGCCAGGTGCTGGCGGCTCCAGCCGACCGTCGCCGCCAGGTCGCCGATGGGGTCGGTCCCGCCGGATCGCACCAGCCCCTGCCACGCGGCCCGAAGCTCGGGCGCCACCGTGAGCTCTCGATCTGCGATCCGGGTGAGGACGGCGTCGCACGCCGCGAACCGCTCCGCCCATCCGGCGAGACCCTGGAGCCGTTCCCACAGCTCGCTCCCCTCGGGGCCGGCGACGTCGGCGCATTCCACCGAGGTGTTCCACAAGGCCCGGGCCGGCATCCCGAACAGGGCGCGGCTGCCCAGCGGCGTCAGGTTGACGGCCACGCCCTCCTGGTACCCGGTGTGGGAGATCACGGCGGCGCTCGCCTGGAGCCCGCCGAGGACGCACCCGTAGCTCGCCCCCGCCTGCCGAGGGTCGGTCTGGGACACGACGTCGATGCTCGGACCGATGCTCACGATGAACGTCATGTGGCGGGACGGCAGCCCCCGATGCAATCCGGGCGCGAAGTCGCTGAGCCGGTAGCCGACGTAGCCGTCGATGAACGGCGCCAGCTGGGGCGACGGCGCCGCGGTCAGGTACTCGACTCGCTCTCCCACGCGCCACCACGCTACGGCGCCCCGAGAAAATCCGTGACCCATTCATCTGCCCTGCGGGCCGGCACCGAATCGTGGCTCGACGTGGGAACCCACGATCGATGACCCAGGCAAAGGGGCAAGCATGGATCCCGTTACCCGACGTTCCTTCCTGATCAAGGGCTCGGCAGGTGCCGTAGGTGCCGCCGGTCTCGCCGCCGGGGGCCTCGCGCTGTCGTCGGCCGTGGCCGCCGACACCGAGGAGCCGGAGCTGCGACCCGACGAGGCCGCGGATGTCCCCGGCCCCGTGCTGGTCGACATCAAGGATGCCGCCACCGGCGAGGTCGAGGTCCTCGTCGGCGAGCGCGAGGTCAGCTTCACCGACAAGGCGCTCGTGGCCAAGGTGCTGCGGGCGGCTCGCTGAGAGGAGACGCCGTCATGTCATCCCACCGCGAGGCACCGGCGATCTCCAAGGATCCGGTCGCCGACAACACCGACACCTACGCCTGGCGCACGCCGGGCGACACCGTCACGATCATCACCAACTACCTGCCGGTGGAAGCACCGGCCGGTGGCCCGAACTTCTACGAGTTCGGCGACGACGTCGCCTACAACGTCAACATCGACAACGACGGCGACGGCAGGCCGGACGTCACGTACCAGTTCCGCTTCAAGACCGTCATCACCAACCCGAACACCTTCCTCTACAACACCGGTCCGATCACCTCGCTCGACAGCGCCAACTGGAACCGCCGCCAGAGCTACAAGGTGACCAGGATCGAGTACCGCAAGGGCCGCAAGCCGCGGACGACCGTGCTCGGCAGGGGCCTGGCGTCGCCGCCGTGCAACATCGGCCCCCGGTCCACGCCCGACTACGCGTCGCTGGCTTCGGCGGCAGTGGCCGACCTGGGCTCCGGGGTGAAGGCGTTCGCGGGCCAGCGGGCCGACGCGTTCTTCGTCGACCTCGGCTCGGTGTTCGACCTCGGCACCCTGCGCCCGTTCCAGAACCTGCACCTGATCCCGACCGCCGCCGACGACGGCCGCGACTCGCTGGCGCAGGCGAACGTGCACACCATCGCCATCCAGGTGCCGATCGCCCACCTCACGCGTGACGGCAAGCTGCCGACGGACCCGATGTCGCCCAACGCCGTCATCGGGGTGTGGGGGGCGGCGTACCGCCAGAAGGCCAAGATCCGCGACCGCGACCGTGGTCGCAGCTGGCACGGCGCCGGCCCCTGGATGCAGGTGTCCCGGCTCGGCAACCCGCTGTTCAACGAGGTCATCGTGCCGATGTCCCGCAAGGACGAGTGGAATGCCGTGGGCCCCGACGACGACCGGCGGTTCGCCAAGTACGTGGCACGCCCCGAACTGGCGGCCCTGCTGCCGGTCCTGTACCCGGGCGTGTTCCCCAACCTGGCGGCGCTGGACAAGGACCGGGCCGACCTGCTGGCCATCCTCCTGACCGGCATCCCCTCGGGCCTGATCCCCGGGTTCCAGAACTTCACCGGCAAGACCCAGGCCGACGAGCTGCGGCTCAACGTCGCCATCCCGCCGGCCGCCACGCCCAACCGGCTCGGCCTGCTGGGCGGCGACCTCGCCGGTTTCCCCAACGGTCGGCGCCTGACCGACGACATCGTCACGGTCGAGCTCCGGGCCGTCGCCGGTGCGACGTACCCCCTGGTCGACCCGACCTTCACCCCCGACGGCGCCGTCAGCGTGATCGAGGACCGCACCTTCGACAACCCGGGGCGGACGTTCCTCGACGTCTTCCCCTACATCGGCCTCCCCTACGCCGGCTACGACGTGCCGGCGGCGGCGTGATGTCGGCCGAGCACAACCACGTCCGGCCCGGGGCGCACAGCGCCCCGGTGCTGGACATCGGCGGCGATGTGGGCGCCCTCGTGGTCTACCTCGCCGACCGTCCACCCACCGGCGAGCTCGAGGCCTGCCCGGCGGGTGAGCCCGCGGCCCGGTTCCACACCGGCGTCCACCACCGTTCGATCCCCACCGGCCCGAGCGGCCGTGGGCGCGGACGTCAGGTTCGGGCCTGGACGGCGGTGTTCCCGGAGGTCGCCGAGGGCCGCTACGAGCTGCTGGACGACGCCGGCGCGCCGCTGGCCGCCGTGACGGTCAACGGCGGCGCCGTGCACCAGCTCGACCTGCGCTGATCCCAGAGCGGAGAGGATGCCATGAAGGTTCCCGAGTCGTGGCGAGGCGCGTCCCGGCGCTGGCGGTTGGCCGTGCTGTTCGTGGTGGCCGCCGTCCTGCCGGGCGGCGTCGGCGCCGGCACCATGGCGATGATGCCCACCGAGGCCGACCCCTCGTCGGTCCCCGGGCTCAACGGCACGCTGCCGCTCCAGGACGACGAGGCGCTCGCGCCCTACCTCGACGCCGAGATGCTGGCGGCGGTGCCGGTGGGGTCCGACCCCGTGTCGGACCCGGTGCGCGCCGTCCTCTCCAGCTCCCGGGTCATCGACAGCCTCGGCGCGAGCGGCATCCCGTCGATCGCGGTGGACGCCTACGTGCGGGCGGCGGCGCGTCTGGCCACCGAGGACCCCACCTGCGGCATTCGCTGGACCCTGCTGGCGGCGATCGGCCGGGTCGAGTCGAACCATGGGCGCTTCGGCGGCGCCATGCTGCGCGACGACGGCTACAGCACAAGGCCCATCCGCGGCATCCCCCTGGACGGGCGGCCCAACGTGGCGCTGATCCGCGACACCGACGACGGCGCGCTGGACGGAGACACGGCCTACGACCGGGCGGTGGGGCCGATGCAGTTCATCCCGTCGACCTGGCGATCGGTGGGCGTCGACGGCAACGGCGATGGCCGCCGTGATCCCGACAACATCGTCGACGCCGCCTACGGCGCGGCCCGATACCTCTGCGACGGCGACGCCGACCTCCGCGATGCCGGCGCCCGCGCCCAGGCCGTCCGCCGCTACAACAACGCCGACGAGTACGTGCGCGTGGTTCTGAAGCTGGCCGACATGTACGAGACCGGCGCCGTCGAGCGCCTGCCGGCGATCGGCCTCCCGCCCATGGAGCCGGCTCCCCCGCCACGGCCGTCGGCGGCGCCGCCCGCGCCCGCTCAGCCGGTCCCGAACCCGTTGGCTCCGGCGCCGACAACGACCCCCAGCAGCGCGCCGCCACCGCCACCTCCGACCACCACCGCCCCCAACACTCCTCCGGTACCCACGGTGCCGCCGACGACCACTCCCGAGCCAACCACGTCGTCGACCACCGCCCCGCCGACGACCACGCCCGAGCCCACCCCGCCCCCGCCGACGTCCACGACCACGGTGCCGACGGGCCCGCCGGACGACGCGCCGACCATGCCCGAGGAACCTCCCGCCGCGGTCGGCTGGGCGCCGGCCATGCGTGAGGTGGTCGTCGGGATCATCGAGGCAACGGCCGAGGCAGCAGCGGAACCACCGGCACCCCCGGAACCACCGGCACCCCCGGAACCACCGGCACCCCCGGCGGCAGCGTCACCGCCACCCTCCTAGCGCTCGGGCGCCCATCCCGTGATCCCCCCGCCGGATCGACCGCCGCGCACAATCCGCCTCCGCTACTGTCCGCCGGGTGTCGCTGACGGTGCCTGCCGACGTCGCTCTCGGCGCTGAGGGGACCGGGTCACTCGCCGTTCGAAAGCCCGACGAGGGCGGCCGAGCGGACACCCGGGGGCTCAGCGATCGGGCCCTGCTGGCCATCACCGCGGTAGCGACGCTACCGATCCTCTGGATGGGTTACGGCACGGACATCGACGTCGGCGACGTGCTCGAGTCGGGCGAGCTCATCAGGCAGTTCGACTATGCCCCGTCGCGGAACCCCGGCGTGCCGGTGTTCGAGTCGATCGTCGCCGTGCTCGACCCGATCGGCCACATCGCCGTCAACCTGGCAACCGCCAGCGCGGCGGGGATCGCGGTCGTGGGTCTCGCCCGGCTCGTGCGGGCGTGGAACCATCCCAACGGCGATCTCGTCGGGATGGCCTTCCTGGCCTCGCCGGTCGTCCTGATCGCTGCCACGTCGACCGCCGACTTCATCTGGGCGGCGATGTTCTTCGTGTGGGGCGCCCTGCTCCACCTGCGCGGCCGCAGCCTGCCCGCGGGGGTACTGTTCTCGCTCGCCATCGGCAGCCGCATGTCGACGGTGCTCGTCGTCGCCGCGTTCCTGATCGCGGACGGATGGGAGCCGATGAACCGGCGCCGGTGCGTCCGCTCGCTGCTCGTGGCGGCACCACTCACCGTGTTGATGTACGTCCCGGCGTGGCTGGCCTTCGACCGGACGTTCGAGTTCCTCGACTACGGCCAGGGCTACACGGGCTTCGCCAACCACCTCGGTCGGTTCCTCTACAAGAACTTCATCGTCGCCGGGCTGGTGCTCATCGGCGTGGTGGCCACGGCTCTGCCGGCGCTGGTGGCATCGCTCAGGCTCTGGCGACGGGACCCGCTGGTCCGCTTCTCGTTCCTTGCCCTCGTCGCCACCGAGGCGCTGTTCTTCCGGTTTCCCTGGAAGGGCGCCCACCTGTTGCCCGCCGTCATGGCGCTCGTGCTCTGGATCGCGGCGACCACGCGCAACACTCGCCCCTTCCTCTGGGCTCTCGTGGCCGCCGGCCTGATCAACGGGCTCGTGGCGTTCCGGCCACTGACGCCCGATCGGCCCGACCACAGCCGCAGCGCGCGGTGGGAACCGGCGCTCCAGCCCGGGCTCGTGCTCAATGACATCGACTGTCGGCTCACCTTCATGGGCGAGGAGCCGCACATCGACAACGGCGCCTGGGAGTGCACGCTCAAGCCCCTGCGCGGGCCGACACCCGGCGACGGCGACGCCGCCCCTCCCGAGGGCTGACCGCCTACCGCAGCGTCGTCGGGTGCGACGTGTCCTGCGGCCGGGATGATGGGTGGAGGCGTCATCGATAACCCGTCGTGTCGGCCGGCTTGCCGGCGTCCTGGACCTCCGGGAGGTAGCGCCACGCGTCAGGTTGGCTGCCGTCGACGTCGGTGAAGCCGTAGACCTTGGCGAGCTGCCCGCTCGACAGGGACTGGCCGTTCCAGCGGGCCACGTCGGGGTCGCTGGCCAGGGCGGCGACCGCACGACCGACGAATGCCGGGCTCTCGGCGATGGCGAAATGGGGGATGCGCTCGGTGGCGTCGCGCCAGTTGGCCTCGGTGACGCCGAACGCCTCGAGCATGGCCTCCGAGCGGAGCCAGCCGGGGGTCAGTGCCACGGCCGTGCAGCCATACGGCGCCAGCTCGTGCCCCAGTGCGAACGCGGTGCGGAGGTTGGCGGCCTTGGCCAGGTCGTAGAAGAACGAGACGCGGTAGTTGGTGGCGTTGTACTCGGCGGTTCCGTCGGTCACCTCGACGACCAACCCTCCCGCCGACCGGATGAGCAGCGGGAGCGCGAAGTGGGCGGTGATGGCGTGGGCGTCCACGGCTCGCCGCAGGGTCTGGAGCCCGATCTCGAGCGACGACTCCCACACCGTCTTGTCCCACTCCATGGTGGTCGCACCCCAGATGTCGTTGACGAGCACGTGGAGGGCGCCCTGCTCGCGCTCGATGCGGTCCACCAGGGCCGCAACCCGCCCGGGCTCGAGGTGGTCGACCTGGACGGCGACCCCACGCCCGCCGGCGGCATCGACCAAGGCCGCGGTTTCCTCGATCGTCTCGGACCGGTTCATCTCCGAGCGCTCGAGCCGGGTCGTCCGCCCCGTGCAATACACGGTGGCAGCGGCGGCGCCGAGCTCGACCGCTATCCCCCGCCCGGCGGCGCGGCTGGCGCCGGCAACGAGGGCGACCCTGCCTTCCAGTGCCTGATTGTCCATCGCGCGGTTCGGGGTCGGCCTCGCAGCTCGGCCCCGTCCTCCTTCCGGGTCGGTGGGCACGGTCGCCGGCGGCATGGTCGCTGCCGCCGCGTCACCCGGCATATTGTCACCACCACAGCGAGGCCGAGATCGCCGGCGTCGAGGGCTCGACTACCTCGTGTCGGCCACTGCCCGCCGGGTCGTACGGCCATCACCGCCACGGCCCATGCGTGCGGTCACCGCTCCGCCCGCGAGCCGAGCGGCGTAGGAGGCCGCGAAGCCCTGCCGCCAGCTGGGGTAGCGCAGGATCAGCGGAACCCTGCGGGTCTACCCGTACGCCCGCAGCCACGGAGGGATGTGACACGGCGTCCCTTTCGGCGGCGGACGTGAGCGCCTGGCCGCTTAGCGAAGCCCAAGGACCCGACTGGCCGCTCGAACATGCCAGACGGCGCGTCGGGCCTTGACGATCAGCCTCCGTCGAACCGGACTCGGGAAGGGAGGTCGCATGGGGCGGCGCCTCGATCGACCAATCGGCCGTACCCTCGGCATCGTGGCAACACCCCGTCGACCGGAGCTGGCGGCCCTGGGTCTGACGCCCGGCGAGCGTGTCCGCTGGCGCGACCGGCCGGGCGGGCGGTGGCGCGAGGGCACGGTCGTCGAGCGCGAACGTGATGGCAGCGTCGGTGTGCGTGATCGCAAGGGCGCCAGCCGGTCGCTGACCGTCGACCGGCTCGAGGTGCGCACGCGTGGCCCCCGGGGTGCCAGGACCTGGGAGCCGCTGACCGTCCGCGCCGCCCGCACCGAGCAGCTCCCCCTGTTCGCCGCGACCCCCGCCCTGGACGAGGACCGGCGGCGCTGATCCCCGGTCGGCGACGCACCCCAGGAGCCATTCGCCGGTTATGCGGGCGGAAGGTGGGCACGGCTCAGTCCCGGCGGTCTCGGCACCACGCGTGTTGACGCGTCCGGCGCCGTTGTTCCTCGTCGCCTCTGGCCGTAGGTTGCGATGGGTCGTTCTGCAGGAGGAGTTGGCGTGCCGGTTGTGAGCCGTGGGTTCCAGGGTCGGCGGCGCCAGCCCGGCGCCGGTCTCGTGCCTCCCGGCCAGTACCTGGTCGACGACTTCCCCGTGTTGAGCGCCGGCCCGACACCCGACACCGCGTTGGAGGACTGGGACTTCACGATCGTCGACGAAACCGGGGTTGTGACGGCCCGATGGACGTGGGAGGAGTTCCGGGCGTTGCCGGCCGAGGAGGTCACGGTGGACATCCACTGCGTGACCAAGTGGTCCAAGCTCGGCACCCGGTGGGAGGGGGTGTCGCTCGACACGTTGCTGGACGGCATCGGCACGGACGCCGAGTTCGTCGTCGCCTTCAGCGACGGTGGGTACACGACGAACCTGCCGCTGGCGGATCTGCTCGACGGCCGGGCCTGGGTGGCGTTCGGTTTCGAGGGCGAGGACCTCGAGCCCGAGCACGGTGGCCTGGCACGCCTGCTGGTGCCGCACCTGTACTTCTGGAAGAGCGCCAAATGGGTGCGGGGCCTGCGCCTCGGCGACCAGGACGAGCCGGGCTTCTGGGAGAGCGTCGGCTACCACAACTACGGCGATCCGTGGCGTGAGCAGCGCTACTGGGGTGACTGACGACGGTGCGTTGGCTGGTGGCCACCGTCGCCGAGACGGTCCCCGAGACAGCTCGGGCGGTGACGCTGCGCCTCGACGTCCCGGATTGGCCGGGACACCGGCCCGGCCAGCACGTCGACGTCCGCCTTACCGCCGAGGACGGCTACTCCGCCCAGCGCAGCTACTCGATCGCCTCACCGCCTGGCGCCGACCGTCTCGAGCTGACCGTCGAGCGGATCGACGATGGTGAGGTGTCGCCCTGGCTGAACAGCGTCGCCGACGTGGGCGATCAGTTCGAGCTGCGTGGCCCGATCGGGGGCTGGTTCGTGTGGGACGGCGACCACACCGCCCCGGTGCTGCTCGTGGGCGGCGGCTCGGGGGTGGTGCCGCT
>JBOGHG010000010.1:0-34726 GCA_050744525.1 Acidimicrobiales bacterium
GCAGATCCTCATAGGTGATGGTGCGGGTGTCGCCCGGCTCGCCCTCCCAGTGGTAGGCGACCTTGCCGCCGTTGCCGGCCTCGACGTGGCGGTCGAGGCAGTTGTAAGAGACGTTGAGGGTGCCGCCCACGAACCACCGGGCGAAGGGCTGGTCCCACTCGAGGATGGTGTGCCACTCGTCGTCCCAGCTCACCAGCTCTGCAGCCTGCCGGGCCCAGAAGCCCTGCCAGTCGGCGGTGGCCTCGTCGTAGATCTCGGAGCCGGTGACGAGCGCGCCGGCCTTGAACGAGGCGGGCGGCGGGAAGGTGCGATCCTCGACGAGGAAGTCCTCGATCGCGGCGCCCTCGGCGCCCGCTCCGGATGCCTGTTCGACCATTGCCTCTTCCCCCCGGGTGTGTGGTTGGTGGTTCGTCGTCAATCGCACTGGATGGCCCGACGAGCCTATCGGCCGTCCGTGGCGCGGTGGCCGGGCGCCGTGGGACGTGCCATCGTGCGGGGATGCCGACCCAACCCGCACGCCCTGCGCTGACGAGGGCGCGGGTCCTGCAGGCGGCGCTCGACCTGGTCGATCGCGAGGGGGCGGGTGCCCTCAGCATGCGACGCCTGGGTCGGGCGCTGGGCGTGGAGGCGATGTCGCTGTACGGCCACGTCCGGAGCAAGGAAGACCTGATCGAGGGCGTGGTCGAGCTGATCTTCGGCGAGATGCCGCTCGTCGTGCCCGGCCCCGAGCCCTGGCAGGAGCGGATCCGGCGGCATGCCGGCATCTACCGGTCGGTGCTGCTGAGCCACCCCAACGCCGTACGGCTGGTGGCCGGCCGGCCGCTCGTCACCGAGGGCACGGCGGCGTTCGTCGACTCCGCCATGCGCGAGCTCCGCGCCATCGGCCTCGACGTGGAGACCGCCGACCGGGTGCTGGGGGTCGTCGCCAGCTTCACGCAGGGGCACGTGTCCGAACAGGCCGGAGCCGGCCGGCGCACCTCGTCGCCCGGCGAGGTGCTGGACCTGAGCCGGTTTCCGGACGTGGCGGAGATCGAGAAGCTGGGGATGATGACGCCCGCGCGCTACGACGCCGAGTTCGAGCTGGGGCTCGACTTCATCGTCGCCGGCGTCGAGGGGCTCCTGGCGGCCGGCCCCGGCGTCAGCCGGCCCACTCGAGGACCCGGAAGCGGCCGAGGCCGGCGGGATCCAGCAGCGCATCCGACTCGCTGACCCGGCTGCGGGCCCTGAGGGCGGCGAGGTCGCCCACCTGGGCGCGCTCGCGCCACTCGGTACGGCCCTCCGCGACCAGCTCGTCGATGCCCCAGGCGCGCAACCAGTCGGCCTGGCCCCGATCGAGCGCCGGTCGCTTGACGGTCGCCAGCTGGTCGACGGCCACCTCGCAGGTGACGTCCTGCTCCCCCAGGGCCTCGAGCAGGCCCGCGCCGTGGCGGTGCCCGCGGTACGTCCGGACCCACTGGTCCTGGGGGCGGGCGGCCAGCTCGGCGGTCGTGGCGGCGTAGTCGATCACCACCACGCGGCCGCGGGGCCCGGCAACGGCCGAGGCGTCGCGCAACCAGGCCCGGGCCGCGTCCTGCAGCGGGACCCGCGCGCCGTCCGCAGGGTCGGGCACCAGGCGGTCGAGCAGGGCGGCGCGTTCACGGTCCAGCGGCACCAGTAGCTGGACGAACCGAGCGGGAGGAGCGGGCCCCCGGGCCTGGCCGAGGTCCACCCGCACCTCCCACCACTCGCCGGCGTCGCGCTCGGCCAGGCCGAAGGGCAGGTTGTCCAGCAGCTCGTTGGCCAGCACCACGGCCGGTCCGTTGACCCGGGGCAGCTCGGCCAGGCTGACGCAGATCGGCCCCCGCACGGCCTCGGGCACCGGCACCTCGGTGTCGGGGTCGACCGGAGCGAAGGCGAGGGCCGGGTCCTCCAGGCGCAGGGTCTGGGCGTGCACGCGCCGCTGCGCCGCCGAGCGCTCGACGAGCACGTAGCGCAGCATCGGAGCGCAGTCCGGGCCGGACGCAATCACCGCTCGGCACAGCGAACCGGGACCGGCGCCGGCGTCGACCACGACGAACGGGTCGGGCGATCCCATGCTGCGCCACCAGCCGTCGAGCGCCCGGCCCACGACCGCACCGAACAGGGGGCCCACCTCGGGGCTGGTGAGGAAGTCGCCCTGGCGGGCGCCGGACCGGCCACCGGTTTCGTAGAACCCCCCGGCCGGGTCGTAGAGGGCGACCTCGAGCACCCGCTCCAGCGGCCGTGGCCCGTGCCGGCGGATCTCGGCGGCGATGCGCTCGGTGACCGACACGGCCCGTTAGCGCCGTGACACTAGGACCCGATGTTCGCCACGAAGCTGGCCATGTCGCCCAGCTCGGTCGCCCACTGGGTGATGCCGAACACCAGCGTGAACACGCCGGTGATGGCGAGCGCCGCGGTCAGCGAGACCGGTACCCGCACGGGCGTCTTGTCGCCGTCGGGCTCCGGGTTCATCCACATCTCCTTGGCGATGTTGGCGTAGTAGGCGAGCGCGATCACCGAGTTGACGGCCATGACCACCGCCAGCGCGTAGGCCCAACCGGTGTCGGCATCGATGACCGCCCGAAAGGCGACGAACTTCGCCAGCCACCCGGCCAGGGGCGGGATCCCGGCCAGGGAGAACAGGAAGATCGACATCAGCACGGCCAACGAGGGCGCGTAGTCGAACAAGCCCCCGAAGCTGCTGACCTCGGCGCTGCCTGTCTTGCGGGCCACGGCCATCACCACCGTGAAGGCACCCAGGTTCATGGCCGCGTAGATCACCAGGTAGGTGACGATCGACGTGAGCGTGTCGTCGCCGATCTGGCCCACCACCGCCAGCGGCGCCAGCATGAACCCGGCCTGCGAGATTCCCGAGTAGGCCAGCATCCGCACCACGTTCGACTGGCGCAGGGCGACCAGGTTGCCGATCGTCATCGACAGCGCCGCCAGCACCCACATCAGCGGTCTCACCACGTCGGGCCGCTCGGCGAAGCCGATGATCACCAGCTGCAGCAGGGCGACGAACCCCGCCGCCTTGGACGACACCGACAGGAACGCCGTGATCGGCGTCGGCGCGCCCTCGTACGTGTCGGGCGCCCAGGTGTGGAACGGCACCGCCGAGACCTTGAAGGCGAAGCCCGCCACACAGAACACGATGGCCAGCGTGACCGCCGGGACGCTCTCTCCACCCGCCAGCGCGCCGCTGATGTCCGCCAGCTGGGTGCTGCCGGCCACGCCGTACAGCAACGACATGCCGTAGAGGAGCACGCCCGTGGCGAACACGCCCATCAGGTAGTACTTGGCACCCGCCTCGTTGCCCTTGGGGTCGCGCTTGCGCCATCCGGCCAGCAGGTAGGCGGGGACCGACAACAGCTCCAGCGCCACGAAGATCGTCACCAGGTCGCGGGCCGAGCCCATGACCGTCATCCCCAGGATCGACGACAGCAGCAGGAAGTAGTACTCACCCTCGGCGTAGTCGCCCTCGGCGATGTAGTTGGTCGACTGGAGCACGGTCACGTACCCGGCCACCAGGAACAGCGCCTTGACCACCAGCGCGAAGTTGTCGACCGCGTAGGCGCCGCCGAAGATCGTGCGGTCGGCGCCGTCGACGGCGAGCGTGAGCACCGGGATCAGCGCCGCCAGCAGCCCGAGCCCGGCCAGCGACGGCAGCAGGGCCTTGCGGTCCTCGGGGATGAACAGGTCGGCCACCAGCACGATGCACAGCACGGCGGTCAGCACCAGCTCGGGGGCGAGCGCGTGCCAGTCGATCACCGGCCGGACGAAGCCGCCATCGCCCTGCGCCAGCGGTGCGAGCACCCCGAGCATCAGCCGGTCACCCCCTTCCGGGCGAGGCAATAGGGTCCGACGCGGAGAACCCGAGGCAATGCGGTCCGGGGGCCGGTCCTCATTGCCTCGGGAACCGTCCGGCGGTCCCTATTGCCTCGGGACGAACGCATCCTCAGCCCCCGACCGCCGACGCGAGCATCTGCGCAACCGCAGTGAGCTGGTCGTCGGTGACGCGGAACACCAGGTTGGGGTAGATACCGATGACCAGGATGAGCACCAGCATGGGCACCCAGGCGATCCACTCGGGGATCTGTACGTCGGGGATGTCGTCGTCCTCGAACTCGTCGGTGGGGACACCGAACGTCGTCCGCTGGTACAGCCACAGCAGGTAGCCGGCGGCGAACACCGTCCCCAGGGCGGCGATCACCATGTAGACCCGGAACGTCACCGTGGACAGGCCGGCGCCCGGGTCGTAGGCGGAGAGGATCGCCGGGAACTCGCCCCAGAAGCCGGCCAGTCCGGGCAGGCCCAGCGATGCCATGGCGGTGAACCCCAGGATCCATCCCAGGCGGGGCGCCTTCACGAGGATGCCGCCCAGTCGCCGGATCTCCAGCGTGTGGTACCGGTCCTTCACCGACCCGGCCAGGAAGAAGAGCATGCCCGTGATCAGGCCGTGGGCGACCATGCCCATGACCGCGGCGTTGAGGCCGAAGTCGGTGAGCGTGGCGATGCCCAGCATGGTGAAGCCCATGTGCGACACCGACGAGAAGGCGATGAGCCGCTTCATGTCGGTCTGCGCCAGGCACGCCAGGGCGCCGTAGATGATGCCGATCACGGCCAGCGCGCCGATGTACGGTGCCCACTCGATCGCGGCCTCGGGCAGGATCGGCAGCGCCACCCGCACGAAGCCGTAGGTGCCGAGCTTCAGCAGGATGGCGGCCAGGATCACCGAGCCGACCGTCGGAGCCTGCGTGTGGGCGTCCGGCAGCCAGGTGTGGAACGGGAAGATCGGCACCTTGATGCCGAAGCCCATGAACATGCCGCCGAAGATCAGCACCTGGGTCGCCAGCGGGACCGCCTCGATGCCGGCGGCCGCCGGGTCGGAGATGTTCCGGGCCAGCTCGGGTATGACGAAGGTCTCGCCCCCCACGAAGAACAGCGCCAGGAAGCTGACGATCATCAGCGCCGATCCGAACAACGTGAACAGGATGAACTTGATCGCCGCGTACTGGCGTTGCTCGGCGCCCCACACGCCGATGAGGAAGTACATCGGCAGCAGCACGACCTCGAAGAAGACGAAGAACAGGATGAGGTCCTGCGCCACGAACGTGCCGAGCATGCCCGTGTGCAGCACCAGCAGCAGGATGAGGAACGCCTTGGGGTTGCGGGGCTCGGGGAAGTGGTTCCAGCTGTAGATGATGCACAGCGGCGTGATCAGCAGGGTCAGGGCCACAAGGGGCACCGACAGACCGTCGATGCCGAGGAAGTACCGGGCGTGGATCACGTCGATCCACGACGTGTCGACGACGAACTGCAGGTCGGCGGTGCGGTCGTAGTCGAAGTCCGCCATGACCGCGACGGCCATGCCCGCGCTGGCCAGCACTGCGACCAGGGCGACCCACTTGTGGGCCTGCTCGTCGGCCTTGGGGATGAGCAGCATCAGTAGCGCCCCCGCCGCCGGCAGGAACACCATGAGGGTCAGGCCCCAGTCGGTCAGGAACTCGTTGTTGTTCATTGGTGACCCTTGGCGTTAGCCATCAAACGAAGACGATGAAGGCGCCGGCGAACAGCGCAGCCGCCCCGAAGAGGAGGGCGCCGTACTGCTGCACCTTGCCGGACGTCAGTTGCCGGAAGACCTGGCCGCCTCCCTGGGCGGCAGTGGCGGAGCCGTTGACGACCCCGTCGACGACCTGTTGGTCGACGTGCGTGTACACCCAGCGGCCGGTGGCGGTGGCGAGGCGACCGGCGCCGTTGACCACACCGTCGATCACGTTCTGGTTGACCCAGTTGACGCCCCGGGCGACAGGGCCCGTCGTGCCGGCGGCGATCACGTCGGTGTAGAGGTGGTCGAAGTAGTACTTGTTGACCAGCGTCGTGTAGCCGGCACGGGCCAGCGCGTTGCGCTCGCTGATGCCGCGCAGCCCGATCCGCCCGGTGTACCAGGCGATCCCGATGCCGATGCCGATGGCGGCGATCAGCGTGCTGGCAAGGGCGATGCCGATCGAGAACTCGGGGTGGGCGAACTCGGGCACGATGCTCGGGAAGTAGGCGCCCACCGGCTCGTAGTAGTGCTCGAACCTCAGCTCCGCGCTGTCCGGCGCCAGCGCCGAGGGCAGGTTGGCCAGGCCGGCGACCACGCCGAGCACCGCCAGGATCCAGAGCGGCGCGACGATGCGCGGCCCCGACTCGTGCGGCTGGCCGTGCCCCCGGAACTCCCCGAAGAAGGTGAGGTACACGCACCGCGTCATGTAGGCGGCGGTCATGAGGGCACCGATGATGCCGACGACCATGAACACCCGGTAGTTGCCGGCGCCGCCGAGCTGCGACGCGCCCGCCAGGATCTCGTCCTTCGACCAGAAGCCGGCGAACGGGAAGACGCCGATCAGGGCGGCGGTGGCGACGAGGAACGTCCTGTACGTGTGGGGCATCGGCCTGCGGAGGCCACCCATCTCTCTCATGTCGAAGCTGTGCACCGAGTGGCTCACCGACCCCGCGCCCAGGAACAGGCAGGCCTTGAAGAAGGCGTGCGTGAACAGGTGGAACAGCGCCGCGGTCCAAGCGCCGACGCCGAGGGCCATGACCATGTAGCCGAGCTGCGACACCGTGGAGTACGCGAGCACCCGCTTGATGTCGTTCTGCACGAACGCCAGTCCCGCCCCGCCCAGCACGGTGACGCCACCGACGAGCGCGAGCAGGTTGATGCTGGAGACGCCGATGGACAGGCCCTCCCAGAACACCCCGTAGAGCCGGGACACCATGTAGATGCCGGCCACGACCATGGTGGCGGCGTGGATGAGGGCGGACACCGGCGTGGGGCCGGCCATGGCATCCGGGAGCCAGGTGTGCAGGATGAACTGGCCCGACTTGGACATGACGGCAGCGACCAGGCAGCACGACGCCACCAGCAGCGCCAGGTGGCTGATGTCGCCGTTGAGCGCCTGGGTGTTGATGTCGACGATGTCGAAGCTCTGCCCGGCGGCGAAGAACAGGATGATCACGCCCACGATCAGCCCGATGTCGCCCACCCGGTTGGTGATGAACGCCTTGAGGGCGGCGTCGCTGTTGGCCTTCTCCTCCCACCAGTGGCCGATGAGGACGAAGGAGCAGAGCCCGACCAGCTCCCAGGACACCATGAGCTGCAGCGTGGACTTGGACATGACCAGGCCGAGCATCGACGCCGTGAATAGCGACAGGAACGCGAAGAAGTGGGTGTAGCGGTGGTCTCCGGCCACGTAGTCGGTCGAGTACACGTGGACCAGCAGCGAGACCAGCGTGACGACGATCAGCATCATCACGGCCGGGCCGTCGATGAGGGTCCCGACGTTGGCCTCGGTCTCGCCGAACTCGAACCAGGTCCACTCTCGCGTGACCGGCTCGACGGACGCGTGCTCCTCGGACTCTCCGGCGGGCTCCCCCTCTCCCTGCTCCGAACTTGCGGTGGTTATGGACGTCATGGCGTCGCTATCCGCCGCAAGTTCGGTGGTGTGGGCCGGTGCTGCCTCGTGCTCCGCGTCGTTGACGTGCTGGAACCACTGGACCTGGGCCACGACCGCCAGCACGAACGCGGCGCCCACGGCCGCCACGCCGAGCTCGCTCCCCTTGCGGGGTAGCCGCTTCCCGAACAGCAGGATCAGGAAGAACGAGGCCGCGGGGATGACGGGGATGATCCAGGCCTGCTCGAGCACGCCGCGCCCCTAGCCCCTCATCGAGTCGACCTCGTCGAGGTCGACACTCTGGCGGTTGCGGTAGATGATCAGCACCATCGCCAGCCCCACGCCCACCTCGGCGGCGGCCACGGCGATCACGAACAGGGCGAACACGGCGCCGGCCACGTCGCGGTTGGCGGCCCCGAACGTCAGCAGGTTGATGTTGACGGCGTTGAGGATCAGCTCGATCGACATCAGCACCATCACCGTGTTCTTGCGGGCGATGACCCCGTAGACCCCGATCGAGAACAGGATCGCGGCCAGCAGCAGGAACTGGTTGAGCATCAGGTCGTCCATGGCCCGGCCCTCAGCGGTCCTTCCGGGCGATGACGATGGCGCCGACCAGGGCCGCCAGCAGCAGCACCGACACGATCTCGAACGGGATCAGGTACTGCGAGAAGATCGAGTCGCTGACGGTGGCGGTGTTGCTGCCCCCCACGGAGTTGACCTGCCGGTCGGCGGGCAGGGCGTCGTCGCCCCAGCGGTCGATGAGCGAGTACGCCATGACCGCCGCCAGCAGCAGGGCGGTGCCGAGGCCGACCCACCAGTGGTCGTTGGTCATGTCGACGTCGCGCCCGATGCGGGCGCGGGTCAGCATGATGCCGAACAGCATCAGGACCATGATCGCCCCGATGTAGATCAGCACCTGGGTGACGGCCACGAACTCGGCGGCCAGGATGATGAACTGCGCAGCCACGCCGGCGAACACGGCGATGAGGTAGAGCGCGGCACGCACCACGTTGCGCGTCGTCACCACGGCCACGGCGGCCCCCACCATGCCGGCGGCGATCACATAGAAGAAGATGTTCTGGGCGACCATGCGATCAGTGCTGCACCATCAGCGAGGGACCTTGCGCACCTTCTGCTCCGACCCGGCCTCGTAGGGCTCGAAGTCGGGCACGGTCTGCATCCACTCACCGAGGCGGTCCTTGTCGTGGAGCAGGTCGGCCAGGCGCAGCTCCGAGTACTCGTACTCGGGGCTCCAGAACAGGGCGTCGAACGGGCACACCTCGACGCAGATCCCGCAGTACATGCACAGCGCGTAGTCGATGTCGAACCGGTCGAGCTTGTTGACCTGGCGAGGCTTGCCGCCGGGGCGCCGGGGCGGCGCCGTGTCCTTGTGGCCCTCGATGTAGATGCACCAGTCGGGGCAGCTGCGGGCGCACAGCATGCAGACCGTGCAGTTCTCCTCCTTGAGGGCGATGACGCCGCGCGCCCGGGGCGCGGGCATCTCCTTCTCGTGGGGGTACTGGACGGTGGCCGCGCCGATCGACGGCGCCGGGATGAGCGTCTTCATGCCCCGGGACGGGAACGTGGTCTTCACCATCGTCTTGAGCGTCACGCCCAAGCCCTTGACCAGCCCGGGTGTCTTGGGGGCGGGGAACTTGGCCATCAGAACATCACCTTGAGTGCCATGGTCGCCAGGATGTTGGCCAGCGACAGCGGGATCAGGATCTTCCACGCGAGCTGCTGAAGCTGGTCCTCGCGGAAGCGGGGGTAGGTGAACCGGGCCCAGAACACCAGGAACGCAACCAGCATCATCTTCGTGAGCAGCACCACCGGGCCGACGACGTTCATGTAGTCGGCGTCGAGGTCGACACCCGGTAACGCCCAGCCGCCGAGGAACAGCGTGGCCGCCACCGCCGCGAAGGCGCCGGCGCTGGCGAACTCGGCGATGAAGAACAGCAGGAACCGCATGCCCGAGTACTCGGTCATGTAGCCGGACACCAGCTCGGACTCGGCGATCGGCATGTCGAACGGGGCCTGCGTCAGCTCGGCCTGCGTGGCCACGAGGAAGATGAAGAACCCGATGATCTGGGTGAAGATGTACGGGTTGCCGATGCCGCCGAACCCGAAGATCTCCCCGCTGTGCTGGGCGGCGACGATCTCCTGCAGGTTGAGCGTCTCGGCCTGGATGACCACGCCCACCACCGCCAGGACCATCGGCAGCTCGTAGGCGATGAGCTGGCCCGCCGCCCGTAGGCCACCAAGCAGCGAGTACTTGTTGGCCGAGGCCCAGCCGGCGATGATGATGCCGAGCACCGAGATCGACGACACGGCCAGCACCCAGAAGATGCCGACGTCGAGGTCGGCGAACCAGGCGTCGGGCCCGAACGGCACGGCCAGCAGGATGAGGAAGACCGAGGTCACCACCACGTAGGGGGCGAGGGCGAACAGGCGGCGGTCGGCCCGCCACGGGATGATGTCCTCCTTCTGGATCCACTTGCCGACCTCGGCCAGCAGCTGCATCGACCCGTAGGGCCCGGCCTCCATGGGCCCGAGCCGGCTCTGCATGAAGCTCATCATCTTGAACAGGAAGACGTACACGAGCGTGCCCGCGGGGATCAGCACGGCCACCAGCACGCCGACCGTCCGCAGGACGGTCTGTTGCCAATAGGCCAGCTCGATGGCGAGGGTCCCTGGATCCATCGCGCTCACCGGTCGATGTCCCCCAGGATGAAGTACAGGCTGGCGAGGATCGTGATGATGTCGGGCACGTACACGCCCCGGAGCAGCCAGGGCAGGATCGACACGTTGGAGAAGCTGGCCGAGCGGATCTTGACCCGGAACGGTCCCAGGTCGCCCCTGCTCACCACGTAGTAGCCCATGGCGCCGAGCGGGTTCTCGGTCTCGACGTATGCCTCGCCCTCGGGCACCTTGATGATGCGGGGCACCTTGGCCATGATCGGCCCGCCGGGCAGGCCGTCACAGAGCTGATCGACGATCTTCGTGGCCTCGCGCGTCTCCTGCAGACGAACCCAGCAACGGGCGAAGCTGTCACCGTCGGGGTGGGTCCAGACCCTCCAGTCGACGTCGGTGTGGGCGAGTCCCGTGACCCCGCCGTCGCGGCGCAGGTCCCAGTCGACGCCCGAGCCCCGGATGCTGGCGCCGCTCAGCCCGTAGGACAGGCCGACCTCGGCCGGGACCACGCCCACGCCCCGCGTGCGGGCCTCGAAGATCTCGTTGCCGAACAGCAGCTCCTCGCTCTCGTCGCAGAAGGCTCGGATGCGCTCCATGACTGCCTTGGTGTCGGCGATCCAGCCCTTGGGGAGGTCGTCCTTGAGCCCACCGATGCGATCGAAGTTGGGGTGGAACCGCCCGCCGGTGACCGCCTCGATCTGGTCGAGCACGTGCTCGCGGTCGCGGAAGGCGTAGAAGACCGGGGTGACGGCGCCGAGCTGAGCGCCGAGGTCGCCGAGGAACAGCACGATGTTGGCGATCCGCGCCATCTCGAACAGGATCGTGCGGATGTGCCGCGCCCGCGCCGGCGCCTCGACCTCCATGAGCTGCTCGGCGGCGAGTATGAACGGCACCTCGTTGGCGAAGCTGCCGAGCCAGTCGATGCGGTTGACCAGGGTCGTGACCTGCGGGAAGGTGCGGACCTCCGCAAGCTTCTCGTAGCCCCGGTGCATGTAGCCCGGCACCACATCGGCCCACACGACCTGCTCGCCGTCGAGCTTGGCCACCACCCGGAGCGTGCCGTGGGTGGCCGGGTGCTGGGGCCCGATGTTGAGGGTCATGCCCTCGTCGGTCTCGAGCTCGACGTTCACCCTGGCGTCGGCCGCCTGGGCGTCCACGTAGGCGCGCTGCTGGCGCTCGGTGACTGTCACGTCTCGTCCCCGTCCCCGTTGGCACCGCCCTCGGCGTCCTCGGCGGGGGCCGGCTCCGGTTCGACCTCTTCATCTGCCGCAGCCGGCCTAGGCTCCACATCCACGATGCCGGGCCAGGGCTTCACGAGCCGGGCCAGCAACGGGAAGTCCTTGCGGAGCGGATGGCCTTCGAACTCTCCCGGGAGGTAGAGGTGCCGCAGGCCCGGGTGGCCGTCGAAGCTGACACCGAACATCTCCCAGCACTCGCGCTCGTGCCAGTTCGCCCCGCCGTACAGCGGCACCAGGCTGCGCACCCGCAGGTCGTCGTCGGGCAGGTCGGCCTCGAGGAACACGTCGGCCCGCTGGTCGTCGCGACGCCGCACGTTGGCCAGGTGGCAGAGCACCTGGAAGCGCGTGTCACCGCCGGCGACGCCGGTGGCGAAGGAGGCCGACGGATCGAAGGGCTCGATGCCCACGTCGACCGCCGAGTACTCGTAGCGACCCCACGGCGACGGCATCCAGTCGATGGCCGACAGGAAATCGAAGAAGGTGCAGCCCAGCCGGCCCTTCGCCGCCTCGGCGGCGTCGAACCAGGAATCTCGGGCGACTCGCACCCACAGGGCACGCCCGGGGGCGACGTGGCTGCCGACGACGGCGTCGCCCAAGGCCTCCGTCAGGATGCCGAGCCAGCCTTGTCGAAGCTCGTCGACCTCCGGCCACGTGTCTTCCGCTCCCACGGGCGGTCCGGCCGGGTCCTGGGCGGCGTCGTCCGTGGTCGTGTCGGACATCACTGCACCACGAGCGGGTCGCCCCGCCACCGCTCGGCCGGATCCTCCCTGCCGATGCGCTGCTGCAGCAGCACGATGCCCTCGAGCAGGGCCTCGGGTCGCGGCGGGCATCCCGGGACGTATACGTCGACGGGCACCACCTGGTCGACGCCCTTGGTGACCGAGTAGCTGTCCCAGTAGGGGCCGCCGCAGTTGGTGCACGCGCCCATCGAGATGACGTACTTGGGGTCGGCCATCTGCTCGTAGAGGCGCTTGATGGCCGGCACCATCTTGTCGGTGACGGTGCCGGAGATGACCACCACGTCGGCCTGCCGGGGGCTGGCGGGCAGGGGGATGACGCCGAGGCGCATCACGTCGTAGCGCGGCGAGGCGAAGGCCGCGCCCATCTCGATGGCGCAGCAGGCCAGGCCCCACTGGTAGGCCCAGAGGCTGTACTTGCGGGCCGTGTTGAGGAGGGAGGTCAACGGCTTGGGCAGCTTGCCGCTCTCGACGAGGCCCATCAGCGATCGTCCTTGATCGTCATCGGCAGCATCAGATCCAGCGGAGCACCTTCTTCTTCCAGGCGTAGAGCAGCCCGAGCGCCAGGACGACGATGAAGATGCCCATCTCGATGAAGCCGAACCAGCCGTACTCCTCGGCTCGGGTTGCGAACGGGAAGATGAACACCGCCTCCACGTCGAACAGCACGAACAGGAGGGCGAAGAGGTAGTAGCGGACCTGGGTCTGGCCCCACATCGAGCCGGCGGGGTCGACGCCGGACTCGTAGTTGACGTACTTCTCGGGTTGCGGACGGGTAGGTCGAACCAGGCTCCCCAGCCCCATGATCGAGGCCACCAGCGCCACCGCGACGACCAGGAAAACGCCGGCCGTCAGGTACGAACGGAGGAGATCCGACACGTGGCGGGAGCCTAGTGACCGTTTGCACGAGGGGCCAAAGCCGCCCCCACCAGGACTTCCACCCCTCTAGAGCATCAAGTTCAGGGGTCGGTCGTCAGAAGCATCCGTCGACGTAGCGAACGATGTCGTGGGCACCGACGGTGACCTGGTTCACGGTGGAACCGTCGGTCAGGTAGGCGATGGCCAGGCCGGTCTCGGGGGCCGCCGGGGCGATGAAGACGTGTCCGCCGGGCGTGTACGGGTGGCTGTGGTCCTCGAGGTTTCCGGCGTAGGTGGCAAGCACCTGGTCCTGGGGTGCCCCGAGGCCGATGCCCTTGTCGCTGGTCCGGGTCGTGGGCAGGCCGGAGTCGATGCCGACCGCGGCGAGCACCCCGTCCGCGGGGTCGTCGAGCCCCTCGCCGGGCACCGGGCTGCGGAAGCGCAGCAGGAGGTCGAGGGATCCGGTGACCCGGGCGTCGTAGCAGGAGCCCCCCGAACCCTCGAACGTCGCCTGGTCGACGGTGAGGGCGACGCCGGCCGCCTGCAGGTCACGGAACGTCGTGTTGATCCTCAGTGGCCCGACGCCGTCGGGCGCCAGCGGAGCCGAGGCGTCGACGGTGCCTGGCGCCGTCGTGGTGGTGGGCGGCGCCGTCGTGGTCGTCGACTGGCCCACGTCCGCAGTCGCCGACGTGGTGGCGGTGTCGGCGGGATCGGCCGTCCGGGTCTCGTCGTCGGGGTCGTACAGGGCGGCGGCGATCAGCAGGGCGGTCACCGCTATGGCCACGCCCCACGCGAGGTAGCGCAGCGGCCTCCAGCCCCCCGCTCGCGGCCGGGGCCCGGCGAGGTGCTCGGCGAGCTTGCGGTCGTCGATGACCGGGGGCGGCTGGGTGATGGGCCTGATGGCCGCCCGGGGTGCCAGGCGGAGTTGGGGCTCGTCGGCCAGGCGGCGATCGAGGTCGCCCCAAAAGCTCGGCCCGTGCTCTGGCGGCGTTAGCTCTCGCAGCGCCACGCTCACGGGGTTCGGTTCGCCGGCTCCCGCCGCCTTGTCCCCGGGGTCGACCGGCGCGTGGCCGTCGCCGTCGCCGCCGGTCGCCGGCGGTGTCATGGCCCGCTGGCTCCGCCGTCGTCCGACCCGTTGGTGCGCCCGCCACCGCTGGCTCCGTTCGAGGACCCGCCGGCGATGCTCCGGCTCGCGACCTTCGTGTCCGCCGTGTCGGCCGTGTCGGCCATGTCCGTCGTGTCGGCCGTGTCGGCCGTCGTCGTGTCGTCGAGCTCGGCGGCCGGCTCTTCGGACGGCGCCTCTGGCTCCCCGGACTGCCGCTCTGGCTCGTCGGCCTGCGATTCCACCGGCTCGGCCTGTGGCCCGGGGTCATTCGCGGGTGACCCGGCCCGCTCGGACTGCGACTCCACCTCCTGGGCCTGGGGCCCGGGCTCGTCGGCGGGTGGTCCGGGCTCGTCGGCGGGTGCGACCGCGGCGTCGTCGGCGAGCTGGTGCGTGATCCGGACCCGTGCGCCGGCCAGCCGCGCCGCCACCCCGTCGGGCGTGAGGCCGAGGATGCGGGCCGCCGCCTCCGGAGCGAACCCCTCCCGGTCGACGAGGACCACGGCCACGCGGTCGGCGGGCGCGAGGGTCGCCAATGCCCCGACCACCCGCGCCTGGCGACGCTCGGTCGTGGCGGACGAGGCCCCGTTGCCGCCCGTCGGCATCGGTTGCACCGGGGGGCTTACCGCGTCCACCGCGTCGGGCGCATCGGCCGCGGTCGATGGCGCGGCACCGATGCGGTTGCCCTCGCGCCGCAGCCCGTCGATGCAGGCGTTGTAGACGACGCGGTACAGCCAGGCTGCCGCATCCTCGCGGGGATCGACGCGGACGACCTCACGCCACGCCTTGACGTAGGCCAGCCGGAGCACGGCGTCGACCCCGCCGGGGTCGAGCAACAGCGCGTGGGCCAGGCCCCGCAATCGCCAGTCGTAGCGGGTCAAGAGCGCGCGGAAGGCCCTCCGGTCACCCTGTTGCGACCGGCGCACCAGGCGGGTGTCGGTGACAGACGAGTTCCTCGGCATGTCCAACGGCGCTTTCGCTCATTGGCATTCCACCACACCCCCGGCCCTCGATTGGGGCACCCACGCCGCGAGCACCATCGCGGACGCGTGGCGCCTCGAGACCGCGCTCGACGACTCAGCCGAACGTCGACAGGACCGGAACGGCGTCCCGGGCGAGGTCGGCGATCGAGCCGGGCCAGAAACCGGCGCCGATGGTGACGATCACGCACAGGGTCAGGGCGATGGTGGCACCGGCCGGGACGGCCACCCGCGGCGCGGCGGCCGACACGTCGCCCCCTCCCACCGCCTCGATTGGCGGGTCGGCCATGTACATGCTGACCGCGATCCGCAGGTAGATGAAGGCGGCGATCACGGCGCTGAGCATGGCCACGGCCGCGAGCCACGTCGATCCCGCGTCGACCGCGGCTGTGATCACGTAGAACTTGGCGAAGAAGCCCGACGTGAACGGCACCCCGGCCTGGGCGAACAGGAACAGGGCCAGGACCAGAGCCAGCCCCGGCCGCGCCCGAGCCAGGCCGCGGTAGTCGTCGAGGCTGTGGTGACCGTCGCCCCGGCGGCCGACCAACGTGATGATCCCAAACGTACCGGCCACCAGGAACACGTACGTCGCCAGGTAGAACAGGGCCGCCTCGACCCCCTGGTCGGTGGCGGCCTGCACACCGACGAGCACGTAACCGGCGTGCGCGATCGAGCTGTACGCCATCATGCGCTTCACGTCGGTCTGGACGACGGCGAGAACCGCGCCGACCAGCATGGTCGCCACCGCCACCGCGTAGATCAGTGGCTGCCAGTCGACCGCGTAGGCCGTGAACGCCAGGTCGAAGACGCGCATGAGGCCGGCGAAGCCCGCAACCTTCACCCCCGACGCCATCCACGCGACCATCGGCGACGGAGCGCCCTGGTAGACGTCGGGTGTCCAGAAGTGGAACGGCACCGCCGCCACCTTGAACCCGAGCCCCACCAGCAGCAGTGCCAGCCCGGCGAGGATCAGTCCGTCGTCGGTCAGGGCGCTGGTGCTGAACGTCTCGAGGATGGTCACCAGGTTGGTGGTGCCGGTACCGCCGTAGATCATGGCGATGCCGTACAGGAAGAACGCCGACGAGAAGGCGCCGAGCACGAAGTACTTCAGGCCCGCCTCCTGCGACGTGACCCGCCGGCGGTGCATGGCCGCCAGCACGTAGGCGGCCATCGACAGGAGCTCGAGGCCGAGGAACAGCACGATCAGGTCGTTGGCGTGCGCCATGATCACGCCGCCGGTGGCCGACAGCAGCACCAGGACGTAGGCCTCGACACCCTCGAGCTCCTCACGGCGCAGGTAGTCGTCGATGAACAGCGCCGCCAGCAGCACGGCCGCGCCGATCAGGAACGTCACGAAGGTGGAGAACCCGTCGACGCCGACCGTCCCCGCCAGCGTCGAGAACGGTCCCCGGTCGTCGTCGTTGACCTCGAGCCACAGGGGGATGGCGGCTCCGCTGGCCCCGAGCGCCACCACGCACGTGAAGATCGTGTAGCCGACGGTCGACCGGCGGCTCTGTACGAGCGACGACACCAGCATCAGGACCAGCGCGCCGCCGACCAACACCAGCATGGGCGCAATGGCGGCCCAGTCGACACCGGGCCGCTCGATCGGCACCGGGTCGACCGGCAGGGGTTGGCCGAGGGATCCCAGGATGCCGATCACCCGCCGGCCTCCTCGTCGCCGGCCTCGTCGCCGGCCTCATCGCCGGCGGACACCGCCGGTCCCTCCGTCGCGACCGGCGGCTCGGTGTAGTCGCTGTTGGCCTCGACGTGATCGATCAGGCGGTCGACGGAGGGTTGCATCCTCTCCAGCACCGGCTTGGGATAGATGCCGAGGAACACGATCAGCGCCAGCAACGGCGCCATCACCAGCCCCTCGCGCCAGTTCATCTCCGGGAAGTGGCGGTTGTCGTCGTCGGGTTCGCCGTGGAACACGCGCTGGTACGCCCACAGCAGGTACAGGGCGGCGAGGATCACGCCGGCGGCGGCGACCACCGTCCACCATCGCCGGGTGAGGAACGAGCCGACCAGCACCAGGAACTCGCCCACGAACCCGTTGAGCCCCGGCAACCCGATCGACGACATCATCACCACGGTGAAGACCGCGGCGAAGATCGGCGCCGCCTTCTGCAATCCCTTGAGGGCGACGATCTCGCGGGTGTGACGCCGGTCGGAGATCATGCCGACCAACAGGAACAGGGCCCCGGTCGACAGGCCGTGGTTGACGTTCTGGAGAAGCCCGCCCTGCAGCCCCTGCGTGGTGATGGCGAACGTGCCGAGCACGATGAAGCCGAGGTGGGCGACCGACGAGTAGGCCACCAGGCGCTTCAGGTCCCGCTGCATGGTGGCGACGACGGCGCCGTAGATGATGCCGATCACGCCCAGGGTCACGAGCGCCGGCGCGAAGAACGACGCCGCGTCCGGGAACAGGTAGAGCCCGAAGCGGAGCAACCCGTAGGTGCCCAGCTTCAACAGCACCCCGGCCAGGATGACCGATCCCGCCGTGGGTGCCTCGGTGTGGGCGTCGGGGAGCCAGGTGTGGAGTGGGAACAGCGGCACCTTGACGGCGAACGCCAGGGCGAAGGCGAGGAAGATCCAACGGACCGCCGTCCAGTCGAACGGGTTGGCGCCGCTGGAGTCGTCGGTGACGGTGCGGGCCTCGGCGATCTCGACCAGGTCGAAGCTGAGGGGCACGTCGGCCTGGAGCTCTGCGACCTGATCCTGGACGGCGGGCGGTACCGCCTGCGGGTCGTCCTGCTCGGCGAGCAACTCGGCCGCCTCGGCGCGGTTCTGCTCCTCGACAGCGTCGCGGTGGAGGTAGGCGAGGGCGACGATGCCGACGAGCATCAGCGCCGAACCGAACATCGTGAACAGGAAGAACTTGACGGCGGCGTACACCCGCCGGGCGTAGCCCCACCCCCCGATGAGGAAGTACATCGGCACCAGCACGATCTCGAACATCACGAAGAACAGGAAGAGATCGAGCGCCACGAACACGCCCAGGCAGCCGGCCTCGAGCAGCAGGAGCCAGGCGTAGTAGGGCTTGGCGTCGTGCGAGGGTGTCGACCCCAGCAGGGCGAGCGGGAACAGCACCGCCGTCAGCACGATGAGGAACAGCGAGATGCCGTCGACCCCCAGGTGCCAGGAGATGCCGAAGTCCCCGACCCACGAGCGGTTGGTCTCGAACTGCATCCCCGCGTCGTTCTTGTCGAACGCCACCAGGACGTAGACCGCCAGGGCGGCTGCCGCCGCCGAGAACATCAGCGCCACGCCGCGGTGCAGTTCGACCCGCGCCCGGGGGATCAGCGCCACCGCCACCGCGCCGGCAGCCGGAACCAGCACCAGGGCGGTCAGGACGGGGAAGTCGGGCGCCCCCGCCTGAGCCAAGAGCAGCGCCCCCATCAGAACGTGATCCTGGTGAGGAAGTAGCCGAGGACGGCCACCACGCCGACGGTCACGCCCAGCGCGTACGAGCGGACGAATCCGGACTGCACCGATCGCAGCCGCACGCCGACCCCACGGACCACCATGGCCACGCCGTTCACCGCCCCGTCGATGACGTGGGCATCGAACCAGGCGATCGCATCGAACATCCTGCGGCCGGGACCGCCCACGAACGCGGTGATCTCCTGGTCGTAGTACCAGGCGTGCGCCAGCGCCTCGGGCTCGACCGCCCGCACCCGTCGGCGCAGGTAGACGGCCGCGGCGACGGCAAGTCCGACCAGCCCCGCCCCGACCGCGACCACGGCCAGGGCGACCTTGGCGCCGGTGGACACGGTGATCTCGGCCTCGTTCTCGCCCAACACCGGTTCCAAGAAGTGCTCGAGGAAGTGGACGTCGTCGTTGAACGGCAGGTTGAGCACACCTCCGGCGATCGCCAGCACCGCGAGCACGACCAACGGCGCCGTCATGAGCCACGGCGGTTCGTGGGGCTGGGTGTCCTCGCCGTGATCGGGTTCCGCAGCTTCGCCCTGCTCGTTGGCGGCGGCGCCGACACTCGCGGGCACCGGCTCGGGTCGGTCACCCTCCCAGCGGGGCTCGCCGAAGAACACCATGAATACCTGGCGGCTCATGTAGTAGCCCGTCAGCAGCGCGGTCACGAGCCCGATCGCCCAGAGCGCCTTGGCACCGGCACCGCCGCTGCCCCACGCGAACAGGAGGATGTCGTCCTTCGACCAGAACCCGGCGAACGGCGGGACCCCGGCGATCGCCAGCCAGCCGACCATGAACGTGGCGGCGGTCAGCGGCATGAACTTGCGCAGGCCACCCATGCGGCGCATGTCCTGCTCGTCGTTCATCCCGTGGATCACCGAGCCGGCGCCGAGGAACAGCAGCGCCTTGAAGAATGCGTGGGCGATCATGTGGAAGATGGCGGCCACATAGGCGCCGACTCCCACCGCGAGGAACATGTAGCCGAGCTGGCTCACCGTCGAGTAGGCGAGCACCTTCTTGATGTCGTTCTGGGCGACGGCGATGGTGGCGGCCACGAACGCGGTGATCACCCCGATCCAGGCGATCACGTCGGGCACCCAGTCGTAGCCGGCAGCCAGGATCGGGCTGACGCGGGTCATCAGGAACACGCCGCCCGTCACCATGGTGGCGGCGTGGATGAGGGCCGACACCGGGGTGGGGCCGACCATGGCGTCGGGCAACCAGATGTACAGCGGGATCTGCGCCGACTTGCCGACGGCGCCCAGGAACAGCAGCAGCCCGATGGCCGTCGCGGTGACCGGGGCGATGGTTTCGACGCCGTCGAACAGCCCCTCGTAGTTCAGCGTCCCCACCGCGGCGAATGCCAGGAACATGGCCAGCAGGAAGCCCCAGTCGCCGATGCGGTTGGTGATGAAGGCCTTCTTGCCGGCGCTGGCGTTGGCCTCGGACGAGAACCAGAACGAGACCAGCCAGTAGGAGCAGGCGCCCACGCCCTCCCAACCCAGGAAGGTGACAAGCAGGTTGCTGCCGAGCACGAGCACGAGCATCGAGAAGACAAACAGGTTCATGTAGACGAAGAACTTGGGGAAGTCTCCGTCGCCGTGCATGTACCCGATCGAGTACAGATGGATGAGGGTGCTCACGCCGGTGACGAACAGCGCCATGGTGATCGACAGCGGGTCGGCCAGGAACCCCACATCGACTCGGAGGCCGCCGGCCGGCACCCACTCGAACAGCGTCTGGGTGAAGTGGCGGCCCTCCTCGTTCTCGCCCAACAGGCCGACGTACACGACCACCGACGCGACGAAGCTGCCGGCGCACATGAGCGTCGCCAGCCAGCCGGCGCCGGGCTCGCCCAGGCGCCTCCCGGCGAACAGCAGGATGAGGAAGCCGGCCAACGGCAGCGCGGGGATCAACCAGACAGCGTCGAGCACGGCACTCAGCCTTCCAGGATCGCCACGTCGTCGGCGCTGGCGCCCGGTCGCTTGCGCAGCAGGGCGACGATGATGGCCAAGCCGACGACGACCTCGGCGGCGGCCACCACGAGCACGAACACCACGATCGACTGTCCCCCCGTGTCGCGCACCATCCGGGAGAACGTGACGAACGTCAAGGTCACGGCGTTGAGCATGAGCTCGATGCACATGAACATCACCAGCGGGTTACGGCGGATGAGCAGCCCGAACGTGCCGATCGAGAACAGCGCCGCGCCCAGCACCAGGTACCACGCAGGCGTGACCTCGACGGCGGCGATCACGAGCGCTCGCTTTCAGCCTCGGGCAGGCCTTCGGCGCCCTCGGCACTTCCATGGCCTCGTTGTGCGGCCACAAGCTCCTCCGAGGCTCCGACCGAGGTGGTGCCCACGCCCGCCGGCTGCTCGCCGTTGCCCGCACCATCGCCACCCGCCCGGGCCTCGGCCCTGGCGATCCGCTCGGTGACCTCCGCCTGGCGCTCGGCCTGCCCCGGATCGACGATCTCTTCCTCCCGCCGCGCCCGCCGGGCGAGCAGGACGGCGCCCACCACCGCGACCACCAGCAGGACGGACGTGATCTCGAAGGCGTAGAGGTAGCGGGTGAACAACGCCTCGCCCAGTTGATCGATGTCGGGAACGGCCTCGTCGACCTCGCCCACCGCACCGGTCGCCTCCCATCCGGTGCTGGCCAGGGCGGTCAGCACCAGGCCCAGGACACCCGCGGCCACGACCGCGGCCGTCACCCGCTGGCCGCCGCCCAGCGGCTCGACGCGCAGGTTGTCCGCCCGGTCGACGCCCAGCAGCATGATGACGAACAGGAACAGGACGACGATGGCGCCGGCGTAGACGATGACCTGCACCGCGGCCAGGAAGTTGGCCTCCTGGGCGACGAACAGCACGGCGATGCCGAACAGCGTCCCCACCAGGGACAGTGCCGCGTGCACTGGGTTGCTGCTGGCCACGACCCCCACCGCCCCGGCCAGGCAGGCGGCGCCCGCGATGGCGAACACGACGAGCTCGATCACGGGTGGGCCCCTCCGTGATCGTCGCGTCCGTCATGATCGTCGCCATCGCCGGCGTCGCCGGCCGCGCCCCTGCGTTCCAGCTCGTCGACCGGGGTGTCGACCGGGTGGCCGCCCGGCTCGCGCGGGTGGCCGAATATGACATCTGCCTCGCGGGTGTCGGCCTCGCTCTCGGGCAGCGACTGGCCGACCTCGGGCGGGCGGACGCCGAAGCCCAGCTCGCCCGACCACGCGACCCGGCCCTCGTAGGCGGCCACTCCCGACGGCGACGTGGCCCGCACCCACGCCGAGGTGTGGGGCACGACCTGGTCGGCGTCGGTCCAGTCCTCCCAGGGGAGCTGCCGCGGCATGCCGTCGTCGTCGACCGTCAGCTCGGCCTTGGTGTAGATGGCGTCCTGGCGGTTGCTGAAGCTGAACTCGAACAGCTTCGTCTCGGTGATCGCCTCGGTGGGGCAGGCCTCCACGCACAGGTCGCAGTGGATGCAGCGCAGGTAGTTGATCTCGTAGATGTAGCCGTACCGCTCGCCGGGCGAGACCGGGTCCTCCGGCGGGTTGTCCGCCCCGCGCACGTAGATGCAGCGGGCGGGGCACACGCCGGCGCACAGCTCGCAGCCGATGCACTTCTCCATGCCGTCCTCGTAGCGGTTGAGGACGTGCCGCCCGTGCAGGCGGATGGGCTTGGCGCTCTTGCCGCCCTGGTCCTTCACGTAGTCCGTGGTGAGCCGCTCCTCGAACAGCTTGCGGAACGTGACCTTGAACCCGTCGAGGAAGCCCATCAGACGACCACCATCAGACGATCACCTCTTCGGACGGGGACTCCTGGCGGCGCTCGGCGATCGAGACGGCGCCCGCCAGCCCCACGTACCCAACCACCAGCACGGCGAACGACACGCCGACGACCGCGGCCATGTTCCAGTCCTCGTCGCGGCCGATGTTGATGGCCCCGAGCAACAGCACCCAGCCGAGCGACAGCGGGATGAGCGCCTTCCAGCCCAGGTTCATGAGCTGGTCGTAGCGGAAGCGGGGCAGCGTGGCGCGGATCCACACCTGCACGAACAGGAACACGAGCAGCTTCGCGAAGAACCAGATCAACCCCCACAGCCAGTGCGGCAGCACGTCGAACGTGGGCCCGGCAGGGCCGCCGAAGAACAGCACGACCATGATCGCCGACATCGTGATCGTGTTCATGAACTCGGCCAGGTAGAAGAGCGCGAAGCGGAACGACGAGTACTCCGTGTGGAAGCCACCCACCAGCTCCTGCTCGGCCTCCACGAGATCGAAGGGGGCCCGGTTGAGCTCCGCGGTGCCGGCGATCAAGAAGACGACGAACGGCACCAGCCCGGTGGCGATGACGTTCCAGCGCGGGAACGGGATGGCACCGAACAGGTCGTAACCGTTGCCCGCCTGGGCCGCCACGATCTCGTGGGTCGACAGCGACCCGGCCAGCAGGACCACCGCCACCGTGGCCAGGCCGAGCGCCGCCTCGTAGCTGACCATCTGGGCCGCGCCCCGCACCGATCCCAGCAGCGGGTACTTGGACCCCGACGACCAGCCCGCCAGCATCACGCCGTAGACGGCGACCGACGACATCGCCAGGATCAGCAGCACCCCGATCGGCGGGTCGGCCAGCTGCAGGTAGGTGTCGTGCCCGAACAGCCGGACGACTCCCTCGCGGTCGCCGTCGAAGGCGCCGGCGATGGGGATCACGGAGAACGTGACGAACGCCGGCACCGCCGACAGGAAGGGAGCCAGGATGAACACCCGGCGGTCGGCCTTCTCGGGGATGTTGTCCTCCTTGAGGATCAGCTTCATCCCGTCGGCCAACGTCTGGAGCATCCCCCACGGCCCGGCCTTGTTGGGGCCGATGCGGTTCTGGAGGTCGCCGAGGATCTTCCGCTCGAACCAGATCATCATGATGACGGAGCCGAGCAGCAGCCCGAACGCCACCAGCGTCTTGAGCACGACGATCAGGAACTCGGTCAGCCCGATGCCGCCCTCCAACAGCGGGTCGAGGGCGAGCATCATGGTCGTTCCACCCTGACGTCGGTCACGGGTGCATTGGCGTCGATCAGCACGTTGGCCCGGCCGCCGGCCTTGTTGGCGTCGAGCACCGCCACGCCCCGGGGCACGGCGGCGTCGGGCCGGGTGGACACCGTCGCGTGGCCGCGACTGGAGGTGACCCGCACGTCGTCACCGGAGACGATGCCGAGCCGGTCGAAGTCCTGGGGATGCAGCCGCAGCGTCGCCCGCTCGGCCAGGTCGGCCAGCGACGGCGAGTGGTGCACCAGTGTGCCCCGGTCGTAGAGCTTCCTGCTGACCACCAACCGCAGCGAATAGGCGTCGAGGAGCGGCGGATCGATGACCCGCCAGTCGGGCACGGGGACGCCGGGTTCGGGCGCCGCGGGGCCTTCTGGCGTCCCTGGAGCCGACATCTCGTCGTGGGAGACGCCAGAAGCCGTGCCCGAAGCGCTGCCCGGCAGGGCGACGAGCACGCCGTCCGCACCGTTGGGCGCCGCGAGGTCGTGGAGCAGCCCCGCGAACGCGGGCGCGACCGTCTCGATCTCCTCGCCGATCTGTTCGATCGACCCGAGCCCGAGGTCCGCGCCCAGCCGGAAGGCGAGGTCGGCGGCGACCGCCCAGTCGGGCTGCGCGGTTCCGGGGGGCGTGACCATCTGGGCCAGCGTCGAGACGCGCCCCTCGAGGTTGGTGGTGGTGCCGTCGACCTCCGCGTAGCCGGCGGCGGGCATCACCACGTCGGCCTGCCTGACCGACTCGGTGAGGAACTGGTCGCAGGCGATCACGGTGCGCGCCCCGGCCACGCCGCGCTCGGCCAGTTCACGGTCCGGGAAGTCGGCCAGCGGGTCCGCGCCGAGCAAGACCAGCGTGTCGATCTGGCCCTCGGACGCCGCCCGCAGGATCCCGGCGGCATCGAGCCCCTTGGTCCCCGGCACGGTGGGCCAGTGGCCGGCGAACCAGTCGTTGCCCGCCTGGAGCGTGACCCGGCCCGGCAGGACACCGGGCGTCATGCCCAGCTCGAGCGCACCGCGCACGTTGGCCCGCCGCAGGGCCGACAGGAACCGGACCTGCGGCTGCGCCTCGTGGATGACGCTGGCCGCGGCGGCGATCGACTTGGCGCCCTCGGCCAGGTTGGCGCGGCCGAGCACGACCGTGACCGGCCGGTCGGCCAGCAGCGCCGCCGCCGCCACGATGGCCTCCGGCGCCACGCCGGCCACTTCTTCATCGGCTTCACCTGCCAACAGGGCCCGCACGAGGGGCAGCGCGTGCCCCGGGCGATAGCGCAGCGAGTGCGACGCGAGGCCCGTCGTGCCGGTCTCCGCTGCCGCCAGCTCCACGATCCTGACGTCGTCGTTGAGCACGGCGTGACGCAGGCGCAGGAAGAGCACCGGCAGCTCTTCCTTGGGGTCCGGCCCCAGCAGCAGCACGGCGCCGCCGGGCCGGCAGGCGTCGTCGATGGTGGCCCGCGGTAGCCCGAGAACGGCCTCGGCCGGCAGGCCGTCACCGAGCTGGGCGTCGATGTTGTCCGAGCCGATGATGCCCTTGGTGAGCTTCACCCAGGCGTAGGCGTCCTCGTTCGTCAGCCGGGCGCCCCCGAGCACCGCGAACCCTGCGGGCCCGCTGCGGTCCAGCCCCTCTTGGATCGACGCCGCGGCCCGCCGCAGTGCGTCGTTCCAGGTGGCGGACTTGAGCAGCAGGCCCTCGTCCCGCACCAGCGGGCTCCCGAGCCGCTCCGACGAGTCGACGGCCTCGAAGTCGAAGCGACCCTTGTCGCACAGCCAGCCCCAGTTGACGGCGTCGACGTCGACCCCCAGGTAGCGCAGCACCTGGTTGCGGCTCGACTGGATCACCACCCGGCAGCCGACCGAGCAGCTGGTGCACGTCGACTCGACCTGTTCGAGGTCCCAGGGCCGGGCCTTGAAGCGGTAGGGCGTGGCGGTCAGCGCCCCCACCGGGCAGATCTCCACGGTGTTGCCGCTGAAGTAGCTGGCGAACGGGTGGCCCGGGAAGGTGTTGATCTGGGTCTCGTTGCCGCGGTCGATGAAGCTGATGAGCGGGTCGCCGGCCACCTCGGAGGCGAAGCGGGTGCA
Source organism: Acidimicrobiales bacterium (assembly GCA_050744525.1). Classification (GTDB taxonomy): domain Bacteria; phylum Actinomycetota; class Acidimicrobiia; order Acidimicrobiales; family VFJN01; genus DASQUK01. Next base: position 25,581 of record JBOGHG010000010.1, read on the forward strand.
GCGGTCGCACAGGATGCAGCGCTCTCGGTCGAGCAGCACCAGATCGCTGACCGGGATGGGCTTCTCGAAGTGGCGCTTCTCCTCGACGAAGCGGCTCTCGCCGGGCCCGTGCGACATGGTCTGGTCCTGCAGGGGGCACTCGCCGCCCTTGTCGCACACCGGGCAGTCGAGCGGGTGGTTGATGAGCAGGAACTCGAGCACGCCCTCCTGCGCCTTCACGGAGGCAGGAGAGCCGGTGTCGACGGTCATGCCGTCGGCGCACTCGATCATGCACGAGGGCTGGAGTGCCGGGCCGCGGCCGGTGTCGATGTCGACGATGCACATGCGGCACATCCCGACCGATCTCATCCGGGGGTGGTAGCAGAACCTGGGGATGTAGATGCCGTTGCGCTCGGCGGCGTCGATGACCAGCTCGCCCTTGGCGGCGGTTATCGCGCGGCCGTCGATGGTGACGCTGACGGTCGGCGGCGCGTCGCGGGCGGCGTCGGTGGTGTCCGTCACGGGGATACCTCGACGGCCGGCGGCGTCGACAGGTAGGCCAGGCCCTGCACCGGGACCGTGATCTCCCCGCCCCCGCAGTACGCGAAGAACTCGTCGCGGAAGCGCATGACCGCCGAGGCGATGGGCGACACCGCCGAGGGCGCCAGGGGGCAGATGGTGGTCTGCTTGGGCGGCCAGGTGATCTGCGGGCTGATGTTGTCGCATATGTCGAGCAGCTTGTCGACGTCGCTGGGCCGGCCGTAGCCGTCGAGCATGCGGCGCAGGATCCGCTCGAGCCATGTGGCGCCCTCGCGACAGGGGGTGCACTTGCCGCACGACTCGCGCGCGAAGAACCGCGTGATCCGCCAGGCGGCCTTGACGGCGTCGGTGGTCTCGTCCATCGCGACGATGGCGCCGGAGCCGAGCATCGACCCCGCGTCGCCCACGGCACCGGTCTCGAGCGGCAGGTCCAGGTGCTCCTCGAAGAGCCACGGCGCCGACGCCCCGCCGGGGATGAACGCCTTGAGCCGGTTGTCGTGGCGGATGCCGTCGCCGTAGGCCTCACCGTAGAGCAGGTCGCGGAAGGTGGTGGTCCCGAACTCGACCTCGTACACCCCGGGCCGGTTGACGTGCCCCGACACCGCGAACAGCCGCGTGCCAAGGCTCTTCTCGACCCCGAGAGCGGCGAACGCGGCGCCACCGTTGCTGACGATCCACGGCAGGTTGGCCAGGGTCTCGACGTTGTTGACCACGGTCGGCTGCATGTAGAGGCCCTTGGCGGCCGGGAAGTACGGCGGCTTGAGGCGGGGCATGCCCCGGTAGCCCTCGAGCGACTCGATGAGCGCCGTCTCCTCGCCCACGATGTAGGCGCCGGCGCCCCAGTGCAGGACCACGTCGACCGAGAAGTCCTCGGCGCCGAGGATGTTCCGACCGATGTAGCCCGCGGAGTAGGCGTCGTTGAGCGCCTGGGCGATGCGTTCCTGCGCCAGCGCCATCTCGCCACGCACGTAGAGGAAGGCCTGGGTGGCACCGATCGCGTAGCAGGCGATGAGCACGCCCTCGATGAGGAGGTGAGGGTCGCGCTCCATGATGATGCGGTCCTTGTAGGTGCCCGGCTCGGACTCGTCGCCGTTGACCACGATGTAGCGGGGGAACACGCCGGGCGGGCAGAAGCCCCACTTCACGCCGGCGGGGAAGCCGGCGCCGCCGCGGCCCAGCAGGCTCGCGGCCTTGACCTCCTCGGTGACCTCGTCGGGGGTCATGGCGGACAGCGCCCGCCTGAGACCTTCGTAGCCGCCGGTGTCGACATAGCGCTCGAGCGTGTGCCCGTCGGCGAGGTCCCAGCGGGACGACATGATCCGGGGGATGTCCTTGGCTTCCGTCATGACGCACCCCGATCGGCACCGTCACCGTCGCCGTTCGCCTTGCGGTTGCGGGCCAGCCACGCCGGTTCCACGTTGCGGTCCGGCGGCGCATTGCCCGCCCGATCCTCCGGGAGCTGCTGGCGCACGCGGCTGAGCGTCCCGTGCCTGGGGACCTCGTGCGCCAGCCGACCGCTCCGGAGGTCCTCGAGCAGCTGGTCGACCTCGTCGAGCTCGACACGGTGGAAGTAGCGGTAGTTCACCTGCATGCAGGGGGCCTCGGTGCACGCGGCGATGCACTCGACGTCCTCGAGCGTGAACTTGCCGTCGGGCGTGGTGCTGCCGGCCCTGACGCCCAGCCGGTGCTCGAGGTGACCCAGCAGCTCCTCGCCGCCCAGCAGCAGGCACGAGATGTTGGTGCACACGGTGACCACGTAGTCGCCCACGGGCTCGCGCTTGAACATCTCGTAGAACGACGCCGTGCCCAGCACCTCGGCCGGCGTCACGTCCACCAGCTCGGCGATGTGCTCCATCGCCTCATCGGTGAGGTAACCGTCCTGCTCCTGCGCCAGGTGCAGCAGCGGGATCAGGGCCGATCGCGGCCGCGGGTAGCGGGTGATGATGTCGTCGGCGACGGCGGTGTTCTCCGAGGTGAAGCGGGGCACTAGCGATCCACCTCCCCGAGGATGGGATCCACCGAGGAGATGACCGCCACGGCGTCGGCGATCAGGCCGCCACGCAGCATGTGGGGCAGGGTCTGCAGGTTGACGAACGACGGGCCCCGGATGTGCATGCGGTAGGGCACGGCGCCGCCGTCGGACACCATGTAGCAGCCCAGCTCGCCCCGGGGGCTCTCCACGGCGCAGTAGACCTCACCCTCCGGCACCTTGAAGCCCTCGGTGAAGATCTTGAAGTGGTGGATCAGCGCCTCCATGGACTCGTCGATGCGCGCCCGCGGCGGGGGCGTGACCTTGCGGTCCTGGATGCGGTAGTCACCCGGCGGCAGCGCGTCGAGGATCTGGCGCACCATGGCCATCGACTCCCGTACCTCGTTGAGCCGGACGGCGTAGCGGTCGAAGCTGTCGCCGTAGCTGCCCACGACCGCGGCGAACTCCACCTGGTCGTAGAACAGGTAGGGCATGTCCTTGCGCAGGTCCCAGGGCACGCCGGTGGACCGCAGGATGGGCCCGGTGGCGCCCAGGGCGATCGCCTCCTCGGCGGTGATCACGCCGACGCCCTGCAGCCGGCCGCGATAGATGGGCTGACCCGTGAGCAGCTCGTCGTACTCGTCGAGCCGGGGGGCGCACAGGTCGAGCACCCGCAGCACCCCGTCGCGCCAGCCGTCGGGGAGATCGGCGGCCACTCCACCGGGACGGATGAAGTTGTGGTTCATCCGTAGGCCCGTGATCATCTCCAGCAGCCGCAGCGTCTCCTCCCGCTCCCGCCAGCCGAAGAACATCATCGAGATCGCGGCCAGGTCCAAGCCGTTGGTGGCGAGCCACAGGAAGTGCGACGACATGCGGTTGAGCTCGCACAGCAGCATGCGGATCCACTGCGCCCGGGCCGGGATCTCCTCGTCGATGCCGAGCAGCGTCTCGGTCGCCAGCGAGAACACCAGCTCGTTGAAGAGCGGGGCGGCGTAATCCATGCGGGTCACGTTGGTGGGGCCCTGCAGGTAGGTGAGGGTCTCGCCCGTCTTCTCCATGCCGGTGTGCAGGTAGCCGATGACCGGCTTGCTGCGCAGCACGGTCTCGCCGTCGAGCTCGAGCATGAGCCGGAGCACACCGTGCGTCGAGGGGTGCTGCGGCCCCATGTTGAGGATCATGGTCTGGTCCGCAGACGGCTCGTCGTCGGCCATGGTCGCCACATCGGCCTCCGACATGCGCAGCACCGAGCCGACCTCCCGCATCAGCTCGCCGGCGCCGGCGCCCCTGCGGGGGACGAGCTCCTGGGTCCCCTCGTAGGTGCGGACGGTGGCGTCGGTGGACATGGTCATGGGATCACCTCGGCGTCACCGGGCGTTCTGGACGCCCTTGAACTGCACGGGGATCGCACCCACGGGATGGTCCTTGCGCAGGGGGAAGCCGTCCCAGTCCTCCGGCATGAGGATGCGGGTCAGGTCGGGATGGCCGGTGAACTCGATGCCGTACATGTCGTACACCTCGCGCTCGAGCGCTTCGGTGCCGGGGTGAACGTCGAACAACGACGGGCAGGTGGGGTCGTCGGCGGGCACCTGGACCCGCAGCCGCAGGCGCTCCTGCGTCCGGTGGGACAGCAGTCCGACCACGACCTCGAACCGCTCGGGTTCCACGCCCGGGGGCAGCGCACGCACCGCCTCGTAGGCGAGGTAGTCGACGGCGGTGACGTCGACGCAGACCCGGAAGCCCTCGTCGTCGCGCAGCGTGCTGACGAGGTCGACCAGTCCCTCGCGGGACGGGTGCAGCACCTGTTGACCCCTGCTGGAGGTCAGGGGAACGCCGAAGCGGGTCTCGGAAGTCACCGCCGCCTCCGCTTCGTCTGCCACCGGTTTCTCGTCGAACCCGGACGTCGCCTCGGTGTCGGACATCGGCGGCCTCAGCGCCCTCCGCCGACCGGAGCCGCGGTGGCGGGCTCGGCCTGGCCGTCGCGCCGCTCGACGACCAGGCCGGCACCGGCACCCTGGCCGCGCGCCTGGCGTCGACGCAGGAGCTCGCCGTTCTGGATCTGCTCGTGGATCGTGTTGATGGCGTGGATCAGCGTCTCGGGACCCGGCGGGCACCCGGGCGCGTAGACGTCGACGGGCACGATCTGGTCGACACCCTGGACCAGCGCGTAGTTGTTGAACATCCCACCGGTGCTGGCGCACACGCCCATGGACAGCACCCACTTGGGCTCCATCATCTGGTCGTAGACCTGACGCAGCACCGGGGCCATCTTCTGCGACAGGCGGCCGGCCACGATCATCAGGTCGCTCTGGCGGGGTGAGGCCCGGAACACCTCCATGCCGAACCGGCCGAGGTCGTAGTGGGCGGCGCCGGCGGCCATCAGCTCCAGCGCGCAGCACGCCAGGCCGAACGTCACGCCCCAGAACGAGCGCCGTCGCGACCAGTTGACCAGGTCCTCGACCTTGGCGGTGAACACGTTGTGGTCGAGCCCCTCGAGCCCCCGCTTCACGTCCCACCCCACCTATACGACCTCCTCGCGCTCGGGGGACGTGTCCCCCGCTCCCCCGGCCGCTGGGGCCGCCGCCGCCGGCTCGACGGGCTCGGCCGGCCCGGCGGGCTCGTCGGCCTCGGGGCGACCCTCGAGGCCGACACGGCGAATGGTCGTGCGGGTCGTCCGCTCGGGCGACACCATCGGGGAGGCGCGGCGGGCGCGGTGCAACGGCCCCCAGTCGAGAGCACCGTTGCCGATCAGGTAGACGAAGCTCACGAACACGGCCGTCGAGAACAGCACGACCTCGACCAACCCGAAGGCGCCCAGGTCCCGATAGATCACCGCCCACGGGTACAGGAGGATGATCTCCACGTCGAACACGATGAAGATCATCGCCACCAGGTAGAACCGCACCGGGAAGCGCTCGGGCGGCTCCCGGGTGGGGAGGATGCCCGACTCGTAGGGCGCGCGCTTGGCGGCGCTCGGGCGGCGGGGGGCCAGCAGCCGCGACATCACCAGGCTGATCGCCGCGAACGCCGCGGCGAGGACCGCAATGGCGACGACGGGCAGGTATTGGCCCAACCTGCTACCCCCCCCCTCCTCCGGTGGGCGCCGGCAGCGGCGCCGAACGGTGCGCGGCCACCACGCGATCGCGTGCGTGCAGCATGGCGCACAGCAGGCCGAACATCAGCCCCGAACCGAACGTGATCAGCGCCGGGACCAGTCGCCGCTGGCCGAGGTCGCGCACCATCACGATCGAGATGACGTCGGCGTCGGGGTCGGCCTCGGGTGGTGGGGGTGCCTGGCCGACGACCTCCTCCTGGGGGATCGCCGGCTGGATCTGCACGATGGCGTAGTGGGGCGGGCTGGTGATGCGCAGCGTGTTGCCGACCCTGTTGGTCACCCGGTCCCACACGCCGTCGCTCTCGCGCTCGGGCTTGCCGCCGGTCTCGAAGACGTAGAGGTGCACATAGCTCGTCGTCTCCTCGAGGCCCGGGATCACGCCCTCGGCCAGCGTGGCGTCGGCGGTCGACTGCGCCTCGGCCCGGGATGCGTCGGAGGCTGACAGCAGCTCCCACTCGTTGAGCTGGTCGGCGAGCTGTTCGTTGATGTCGGCGATCTCGGCGTCGGTGGCGTCGTTGATCTCCTCGGCGCTTGGCAGGCCCGACGGGTCGAGGTCGTGGGCCTCGTCGAGCAGCGCCTGGGACAGGTCGCCGTGGTTGATCTCCTCGACCTCCCACGCCGGGATGTCGCCGATGGGGCCCTGCCCCGGCGGATAGAGCCACCACACGAGGCCGTGGATCGTCATCCAGCCGAACAGGGCGGTGAGGATCACCAGGAAGCCGAGCCGCTGCGCCAGGTTGGTGGCGAGCAGCAGGTAGACGCCGCCGCCCAAAACGATGACGCCGGTCAACACAGCCAGGATGCCCCGGATCTGGGGGTCCCAGGCGATCCCGGCCACGACGGTGGGCACCAGCGCCACCGGTCAGCCCTCCTCGTCCGACGCGGGCGGCGAGTCCGAAGGCCCGGGCCGGGGGGCGTTGGTCGTGGTCTGGGCCGGGGGCAGGCTGTCCTCGTAGCGGGCGATGGCCTCGATCATCTCCGGGGTCATCATCCCGTCGCCCTCGACGTCCTCGGTGTTGGGGTTGTCCCCGAAGCCCGGCATCTTGCCGCTGCCGATGCCGCTGTTGCCGTACTGCTCGCCCTCGACGCTGCCGGTGCCGACGAACAGCGCCAGCTCCTCCACCGAGGCGAACTGGCGTGGCACGAGCACGCCGGTGAGGTTGGGGCCCAGGGCACCGCTGCCGTCGGGGAAGCCCCGGTAGTCGCTCAGGTCGGCGTCGGCGGGCTCGATGCTGTCCTCGATGATCGACCAGCCCCGCGTGTGGCAGCGGGCGCAGGCGTAGGCGCCGCCGGCGATCTCGAGGTTGAAGAGCTCGCGACCGGTCTCGGGGTCCCTGTAGTCGATCTCGGCCAGCGCCGCGTCGATCGCCTCCTCGTCGGACTCGCCCTCCTCGAGCAGCCCGAGCTCCTCCGCCAGCGCCACCTGGGCCTGGCGCTGCGCCTCCTCCGGCGACAGCTGGATGGACTCGAGGTAGGCGATGATGTCGGAGATCTGCTGCTCGTTGAGCGGGCCCTTGTTGACGGCTGCGCCCCAGCCCGGCATCGGCGAGAACGGCCGACCCCAGTTGATGACGAATGTGACCTCCTCCTCGCTGTACCGGAGCAGCACCGTGTTGAGCGCCGGCGCCCGCCAGTTGACCTGGGCCACGAACTGGTTGTCGGCGTCGGTGATCGTGTACGGCGCCTGGCCCCCCGTGCCGTCGGGGCCGTGGCAGTTCTCGCACTGCGAGCCCTCGGTGTACGCCTCCTCGCCGCGGCTCACGAACTTGTCCTGGAACCCATCGATGGCGCCCGACATGCGGCTCGGCTCGTTCAGCCAGTAGAGCGGCAGGCCGACGGCGACGATCACCAGGGAGATCAGCGCCCAGCGCAGGGTGCGGTTCAGCTTGCTGGTCTCGAGCTCCTCGTCGTCCATGTAGGGCTTGCGGTTGGGCGCCAGCTCGATCTCGGAACCGGCCTCGGGCCGCCCGCCGTGGATGTTGACGGCGACGTAGACGACGAAGCCGATGACGATGATCGCCGCTATGACGGCACCGACCACGGTGACCGTGCTGGCGGCGAGCACGGTCACACCCGCGAGGAGGGGATGCATCTACTCGGAGCCTCCGCTGACGCAGTGGGGGCCCTCGGCCTCCTGGCCGGTGGTGTTGGTACCGATCGGGGGGCCCTGGATCAGGGTGCCGGTGTCGACGGTGAGCACGTCGCCGTCGACCTGCATGGCGAACCGGTCCATGCCCCGCGGGGCCGGGCCACCCTTCTTCTCGCCGACCCGGTTGTACTGCGAGCCGTGGCAGGGGCACTCGAACCACTGGGACGTCTCGCACTGGGGCACGCGGCAGCCCAGGTGCGGGCACTTCTGGTACAGGGCGACGACGCCGGCCTCCATGCCGGCCAGCTCGGGCGGCGAGTACACGGCCTCGGCCTTGGGGAGGGCGTCGGACGGGTACCGGGTGACCCACATGCGGCCCTCGGGGTAGTACGCGAACCCGTTGCCGTCGGCGATCGCCGCCTCGATCTCGGGGATCGAGCCGACCCGGATGCTCGAGCCGAAGCCGCCCGCGTTCGACGGCCACAGCTGGGCCAGCATCGCCCCGCCGAGACCCAGGCTGCTGAAGCCGAAGAGCGTCACGATCGAGCGGTTGAAGAACTGGCGGCGGGTGACGCCCAGCGTCTCCTCGTCCGGGGGCACCCACTCGACCGGCGCCTCCTCCACCTTGACCGCCGGCAGGGACTCCTCGCGGCGGGCCAGGGCGGCCGCGCGCTCGACCTCGCGGCCGCTCACGGGGGCGCCGTGGTCGTCGAGGGACACCGGGCCCCGGTCGCGCCTGGCCGTCTCGTGGCTCATCACCCCGGTGGCGGAGCCGGTGTCGCGGCGGCGGGCGGCGGCGAACAGCAGCACGCCGGCGGCCACGACCAGTGCCGGGATGGCGATCGCGAGAACGGTGGTGGCGCTCACGACAAGACCTCGCCGCTCACAGGTCGAAGAACAGGCCGGCGTTCCACGGGAAGACGAAGTTCTGGCCCGGGCCCCGGAAGAACGAGCCGATCATCACCAGCACGGTCCACGACATGAGGAAGATCGTGAAGATGGAGATGGCGAACTTCCGGTCCTCTGGCTTGTGGGACGGATTGCGGTCGGTGTACGGGGCCAGGATCAGGCCGATCAACCCCAGGCCGGGGATCGTCACGCCCGCCACCATCGGGTGGAACATGGTCAGCAGCTCCTGGAGGCCCAGGAAGTACCACGGCGCCTTCGAGGGGTTGGGCGTCTGGTTGGCGTTGGCCAGCTCGAGCAACGGGGCGTTGACAAACGTCGAGAACACCAGCAGGAAGGCGGTGCACGCGAGCGCCGCCACGAACTCGACGCTCAGCAGGTGGGGCCAGACGTGCACCTTGTCCTGGGGCACGGCCTTGACGTCCTGGATCGAGCCGGACTTGACGACCGTCAGCAGCCGCTGGGTGTGGCCCCCGGGCCCGGTCGCCAGCGGCGGAGCCACCGGTGCGGCAGCCGCGGCGGCGGCCGCCGGCGCCGTGGCGACCGCGGTC
>JBOGHG010000011.1:0-34423 GCA_050744525.1 Acidimicrobiales bacterium
ATCTTCTACTCGCACCGCTTCGATCCCGACACGCCGCTGGACGAGACGATGTCGGCGCTCGCGACGGCGGTGGCGCAGGGCAAGGCGCTGTATGTCGGGATCTCGTCGTACTCGTCGGCCCGTACGGCGGAGGCGGCACGGCTGCTCGCCGACCGGGGCGTGCCGCTGCTGATCCATCAGCCGTCGTACTCGATGTTCAACCGCTGGATCGAGGACGACGGGCTGCTGGACACGCTGGAGACCGTCGGGGCGGGATGCTTGGCCTTCTCGCCGCTCGCCCAAGGCCTGCTCACCGACCGGTACCTCGACGGCATCCCCGCCGACTCGCGGGTCGCCACGGGCGGTGCGCTCGACCGCGACATGATCAGCGAGGACAACCTGGCCCGGGTTCGGGCGCTGGCCACGGTGGCCGAGGAGCGCGGTCAGAGCCTCGCCCAGCTCGCGCTGGCCTGGGCACTGCGTGACCCGCGGATGACGTCGCTGGTCATCGGAGCGAGCAGCGTCGCCCAGCTCGAGACCGACCTGGCGGCCCTCGACAACCTCGCGTTCACCGACGACGAGCTCAACGCCATCGATCGGCACGCCACCGACGCCGGCATCAACCTCTGGGCTGCGTCCAGCCGGCAGTGACAGCGCCCCGTCACGGGCCCCCAGCGTCGTGGTGCATCTTCGGCTAGTGGCGGAGGCGCTCCAGGACGATCTCGTCGCGGATGGGTATGCCGAAGCCACCCACGTCGGATATGGACGGCTTCAGAGTTCGGCGGGCTTCGTCGACGGCACCCGGCCGGATCTCGGTGATGCGGAACCCTCGACGCTGGTAGAAGCGGAGGGCGTCCAGATTGTCGTTGGTGGTCACGAGCCAGAGGCGTTGCGCCCTGGTTCGAGCCTCCAACGCCTCCAGCAGGCTGGTCCCCACGCCGAGGTGCTTCGCCATCACCTCGATGTACACCACCTCGACGTCGGTCCCGTCGGCGTCGAAGGTGACGATGCCGACCGGATCGCCGTCAGCTTCGGCGACGAGCCCGGGGCAGGCGAGCGGGTCGACGACCGAGCCGAGCCGGACCTGGAGACGCCCGCCGAAGCCACCGCCGAGGAGCCGCTCGGCCCACGGCAGGTCCGCGTCGGTGAATGCCCGGATGGTTACCTGTCCCATTCCCTCAGCGTTGCGACTACGCAGTAGGAGGAGCAAAGCATGCACGTGCAGGGCATTGCATGGGTCGGTACTCGCACCGACCGCTGGTCCGAGACGGTCGAGATGTTCGAACGGCACCTCGGGCTACGCCGCAGCCACGAGCTCCCGGGCATCGCCGTGTTCGGGCTCGACAACGGCGACACGGTCGAGGTCTTCACGACCGACGAGCCCGACCATCTGCATTTCACCAGGGGACCGGTCGTGGGCTTCGCCGTCGACGACATCGAGTCCGCCCGGGTCGAGCTCGAAGCAGCTGGCATCGACGTCCTGGGCCCGGTCCAGCGCGGGGGCGGCCTGGCCTGGCTGCACTTCCGGGGAGCCGACGGCAACGTCTGGGAGCTCACGGCGAGGGACACGTAGTCGCCCCGGTGGTCGCTGATGCCGGCTCACGCGCCTCCGAGATAGGAGTCGTCGAGGAGCGACGCCAGGGTCTCCATCGGCGCGCTGGTCCAGTTCTCGTCGACCTCCTGGCCCTCGTCCCGCGCGGCCCGCACGGCCCGGTCCCAGGTGAGGGTGCGCGCGATCTTGGCGACGCGACAGGCCAGGTCGAGCGTCGCCGCCAGGTCCTCGCCGGGGGCGACGGGGCTGAACACGTCCAGGTAGGCATCCCGGGCGTCAGCGAACCGGGGATCGTCGACGTCCACCCCGAGGAGGCGTTGGACGAAGCCCAGGGGAACGAGCATGGCGGCGAAGGGATGGGCCACGACGCTGTCGCCCCAGTCGTAGAACCTGACCTGGCCGACGCCGTCGCCGAGGATGTTCCACGGATGGAGGTCGTTGTGGTCGAGGCTCGGAGGCAGGGAGGACGCCGCCAACCGCTCGCACCACGAGGCGACCGTCTCGCCCATGGCCGCCACCTGCCGGTGGATCGATCGATTCGCGGTCCGGTCGTCGAGGTTCGCCCCGGTGGCGGCGAGCGCCTGCTCGAATCGCTCGCCCATGACGGCCGGCCGCATGTCCGCCACCCCGACAGACAGGAGCCCGTCCACGTGCGGGGCCAGGTCCAGCTGCAACCGGCCGTAGTCGACCAGGGCCGCCACCAACTGCTCCACCAGGTCGGCGCCGGTCAGGCGCTCGCCGAGGGGCGGGCCACCGTCTGGCAGCACCATCCAGCCACGCGCCGCATCGGTGGCGATCGGCGTCAGCACGCGTTCGGGAACCGTCGTGGCCAGCAACTCGTACAGGCCCGCCTCGAACGCCGTGCCCGGCCCCGCGGCCTTCATCCATACCACGCCGGCGGTCGTCGGCACCTTCAGCACCGTGGCCCACGGCTCTAGGTGCGGCTGCTCCACGTCGCCGCGCCGCTCGATGCCGGCGCTCGCCAGCCGCCCGTCGAGCCACGACAGTGCCTGGGCCAGCCAATCCGGGCTCGACCACACCACCGTCCCGTGGCGCTCCGAGATCTCGCTCACGACCACCTCACCTGGCTCGTCGGCTTCCGCTCCGGTAGGACGCTGTCATGCGGCACAACTCATCGGCGCGGCCCGGACCGATCACTCCAGCCCGACCCCCACCCGCCGCCCCGTGATGGCGTCGGTCTGACGACCGACTCACATCAACTGGAGCCCGCCGTCGACGGTGAGGACCTCGCCCGTCGTGTAGGTGGAGCGGGCCAGGAACAGGGCGGCGTCCGCCACCTCCCCGGCGCTGGCGACCCGGCGCAGGGGGACGCGGGCCGCCGGCCCCGACAGGTCCCCGACCTGCCACCGGAACGCCGGCGTGTCGGTGAAGCCGGGCGACAGCGCATTGACCCGGATGCCGTGGCTCGCCCACTCCAGGGCCAGCGTCCGGGTGAGGCCGACGACCCCCGCCCGCGCCGCCGCCGAGTGGGCCATGCCGGGGAACGGCCGCTGCCACACGCTGGCGACGACGTTCACGATGGCGCCACCGCGGCGCGACAGGAGCGGGAACAGCCGGCGGCACACGAAGAACGTGCCGGTGAGGTTCGTGTCGACCACGGCCCGCCAGGCGTTGGGTGTGAGCTGCTCGGCCGGCGCATGGAACTGTCCGCCGGCGGCGTTCACCAGGACGTCGACCCGGCCCGACCAGCCCGCGATCGCCTCCCGCAGCTCACCGAGCCGATCCCAGTCGCGTATGTCGGCGGGAAACGCCCGCGCCACGCCGCCGCCGTCGCCGATCGTGTCGGCGACCTCCTGCAGCGGCTCCGGCCGCCGGCCCACCAGGACGACCATGTGCCCGGCGTCCGCCAGCCGCGCCGCACAGGCGGCCCCGATGCCCGTCCCGCCGCCTGTGACGACCGCGGTCGGTGGACCGTCGGCGGCGGCTTCCGTCACCCAGCCGTCCTCAGCCGTCCTCGGCGGGGTCCTCGACCGGCGCCGCGATCAGCTCCGGGTGCTGCTCGCGCAGGAACCGCGCCCAGTCGTCGTCGCCGTCCGCCAGGCGCCGCGCCGCCAGCGCCCGTAGGTCCTCGAGCCGCACCTTCTGGCTGCCGGTGTAGGTCAGCTCCTCGTTGTCGAAGAACAGGACCTGCCTGGGCACCTTGTACGACGCCAGCACGCCCCGCAGGTGACCGGTGATGTCCTCGGCGGACACGGGGTCGAGGCTGCGGACGGCGCACAGCACGACCGCCTCCCCGAACCGCGGATGCGGTACGCCGACGACGCTCCCCAGCCTCAGGCGACCCCAGGTCGCCACCGCCGCCTCGACCTCGGCGGGCGACACGTTGGCGCCGGAGATCTTGATCAGCCCCGACAGGCGCCCGTGCCAATGGAGGTAGCCCGCCTCGTCGAGGTGGCCGGAGTCCTTGGTCCGGAACCAGCCCTCGTCGTCGAAGCACTCCTCGGGTGCGACTTTGTAGTAGCCCCGCATCAGGGTCACGCCCTTCACGGCGATCTCGCCGGTCTCTCCCACCCCCAGCGGCTCGCCGCTGTCGGGATCGACGATGCGGATCGCCATGCCGGGCAACGCCACGCCGTGCGTGGTCTCCCGCAGCTCGATCGGTGAGTCGGAGGGGATCGAGGTACAGATCGTGAACGTCTCCGTGAGGCCGTAGGCCGCCCGCGGGTCGCCCGGGTCCCCCTCGATCTGGACCAGCCGCCGCAGCGGGCTGTCGTGCATGACCCGTCGCAGCGACGAGAGGTCCCGCTTGGTGGCGTCCTCGTGCTCCACCAGGGCGGCGGCCGTGTGAGGGAACGAGTGCACCGTGGTGATCCGCTCGCGCTCGAGCAGCTCGAGTGCCTCGCCGGCGTCGAAGGCCTCCTGGCACACCAGGCAGCCGCCGGACGCCAGCGTCCCGCCCAGCACGAACGCCAGGCCGGCCGTCCAGAAGAACGGGAACGGGCTCCAGACCCGATCCGAGGGATCGAGCCCCAGCTGCTCCGCCCAGCGCCAGCTCTGCACCACCGGTCCCCGATGCCGGTGCAGCACCGCCTTGGGATGGGCGGTGGTGCCGGACGTGTAGATGATCAGCGCGTCATCGCTCGGGACCACGCTGGCGGCGGCGGCGTCCAGCACCTCGTCGTCCACCGCCGCGCCGGCGGCGACCAGGCCGTCCCAGGCGTCGACGCTACGGGGACCGGAGGTGGCGCCGACGCACACGACCCGGCGCAGGTGCGGGAAGCGGGCGACCGCGATCCGCCCGGGCTCGGCGTCACCGACGCCGGGATGATCGGCGACGAGCTCGTCGAGGAGCCGCCGATTGAGCAGCGACGCCTGGGTGACGAGCACCGAGGCGTCGCAGTGCCCGAGGATGTAGTCGCGCTCGTCGGCGGCGGCGAGCGTGCTGACGGGCACGGCGACCGCACCCACGAGCGCGGCCCCGTAGGCGGCCACCACGAACTCGGGGCGGTTGCCGAGCATCACCGCGACCTTCGCCCCCTTCGTCACGCCGAGCGCCAGCAGGCCCTTCCCGAACGCCCGCACCTCGCCGTGCAACTGCTGGTACGTGAGCCTCCGGTCGCCGAACACCAGCGCCTCGTGCCCGGGGTAGCGCTCGGCCACCTGCGCGAGGAACCGGCCGTGCGTGAGGTCCTCGGCGGCCACCGGCAGGCCGAGGTAGCCGCCGTCCATCACGTCCTGCCCAGGCCGGGCTCACGGGCGCCGACCAGCGCCACCCGGTTGCCGAACACGTCGACACCCCGCTCCATCTCGGCGTGGGCGTCGGGGACCTCCTCGAAGCGGTAGAGCTTGCCCAGGCAGGGATCGACGACCCCGTCCACGACCAGGGCGTTGTAGGCACGGGCCTGCTCGTCGTTGGTGCCGTGCGATCCCTGCAGCCGCTTCTGCCGCACCCAGTGGTAGCGGAGGTCGACGACCGCGCTGTACCCGGTGGTGCCGGCGCAGACCACGACCATGCCCCCCGTCTCGCAGACGAAGATGCTCGTGGGGATCGTCGCCTCCCCGGGGTGCTCGAACACGATGGTGGGGTTGCGGCGCTCGCCGAGCGCCTCCCAGACCTTCCCCCCAAAGGCCCGAGCACCGGCGGTCCAGCGCCTCTGGCCCTCGGCGTCCTCCCAGTGCGGCGCCATCCCCCAGTGCGAGAACTCCTGCCGGTTCACGTAGCCGACGGCGCCGAGCTTCGTGGAGTACTCGCCGCGCTCGTCGTCCGACACCACCGCCACCGGCCGGGCGCCGGCGGTCACCGCCAGCTGGATGGCCTGCGTGCCGAGGCCGCCGGACCCGCCCCACACCAGCACCGGGTCGCCGTCCTGGAGCCTGTTCGGGGGCCAGCCGTGGAGCATCCGGTACGCGGTCGTGCCGACGAGCGTCGCCGCCGCGGCCTCCTCCCAGGAGAGCCGGGGTGCCTTCGGCAGGCACTGGTGGGCCTGGGCGACCGTGAACTGCCCGAACGAGCCGAAGTTGGTCTCGTAGCCCCAGATCCGCGCCGAGGGCGCCAGCATGGGGTCCTTCCCGGCGGCGACCCACGGGTCTTCGGCGCCCCACCAGCCGTGGTGGATGACCACCGCGTCGCCGACGGAGACGTCGCTCACCGCGTCGCCCACGGCGTAGACGACGCCGGATGCGTCCGAGCCGCCGATGTGGAAGTCCCAGGGCTCGCCCGCCTTCTGACGGACGCCGATCACGTCGATCGGCAGGCCGCGGGCGGCCCACACGTTGTTGAAGTTGATGCCCGCTGCCATCACCGCGACCAGGACCTGGTCCGGTGCCACGGGCGGGACGTCGACCTCCTCGATCTGGAACGCCGTGCGCGGGTCGCCGAAACGGTCCTGGCGGATGACCTGGGCCCGCATCCGCTTCGGCACCTCGCCGACGGGTGGCAGCTCACCGATCGACGGCAATTGGGTCCCTGGCATCAGATGTCCTCCCGGTGGTGGCGCCGACGGGCAGACCGGCCACCCCGGCGCCGGCCAGCTTCGGCCCATGGCTGTGCAGGTGGCACGCGGCCCAGCCCCCGGGGAACGCGAAGGGCTCGGGGTCCACCTCCCTGCAGATCTCCATCGCGTACGGGCAGCGGCTGTGGAAGCGGCAGCCGCTCGGCGGATCGGCGGGGCTCGGGACGTCGCCACGCAGGACGATGCGCTTCCGGGCCCGCTGCACCCGCGGATCGGGAACCGGCACCGCCGACAGCAACGCCTCGCTGTACGGGTGCTTCGGCTCCCGGTACAGCGCCTCGGCGTCGCCGACCTCGACGATCCGGCCCAGGTACATCACCGCGATCCGGTGGCTGGCGTGGCGGACCACGGCCAGGTCGTGGGCGATCAACAGGTACGCGAGGCCGTGCTCGTCCTGCAGGTCCTGGAGCAGGTTGATGACCTGAGCCTGCGTCGACATGTCCAGCGCGCTCACGGGCTCGTCGCACACGATCAGCTTGGGATTGAGGGCCAGGGCGCGGGCGATGGCGATGCGCTGGCGCTGCCCGCCGGAGAACTCTGCCGGGTAACGGTAGAGGTGGGTGGCAGCGAGGCCGACCTGCTCGAGCAGGGTCACCACCCGCTCGTCCCGCTCCCGCCGGGACGCGCCGCCGTGGACCTCGAAGGGCTCGCCCACGACGCTGGCGATGGGGGCCAGCGGGTCGAGCGACGAGTACGGGTCCTGGAACACGATCTGCATGTCGCGGCGCAGCGCGCGCAGCTCCGTCGCGGGATCCAGCGCCATCACGTCCCGCCCGTCGAACCGCACGGACCCCCGGTCCGGCTCGATGAGCCGCAGCACCAGCCGACCGGTGGTCGACTTGCCGGAGCCGCTCTCCCCCACCAGGCCGAGCGTCTCGGACCGCCGGATGTGGAAGTCGACGCCGTCCACCGCCCGCACCGCGGCGCCCGCACCGGGACCGCCCCCGAACCGCGGGCCGCGCAGGGAGAACGCCTTGTGGAGCCCGGTCACCTCGAGCAGGGGCCGCTGGTCCCGGTCCTCCGTCGGCGTCATGCCCGCGCCCCCAGGTGGAGCTCGTGTTCGCGCAGGCACCGGGCGAGCCCGCCGGCCGCGGTCGGCTCCAGTGCCGGTGACTCCTCGGTGCAGCGGTCGACGGCGTGCTCGCAGCGCGGGTGGAACCGACACCCGGCGGGCAGGGCGTCGGGCGTGGGAACCGTGCCCGGGATGATGTGCAGCCGACGGGCGGAACCGGTGGACTGCGGCGTGGCCCGCAGCAGCCCGTCGCTGTAGGGGTGATGGGGCCGATCGAAGAACTCGTCGACGCCCGCCTGCTCCACGACCTGCCCGGCGTACAGCGCGCACACGCGATCGCAGATGTCGGCCACGACGCCGAGATCGTGGGTGACGAACAGGATCGCCATCCCGAGGTCCGCCTGCAGTTGGCGCAGCAGCTCGAGGATCTGCGCCTGGATGGTGACGTCGACCGCGGTCGTGGGCTCGTCGGCGATGAGGACCTGGGGGTCGCAGGCCAGCGCCATGGCGATCATCACCCGCTGCCGCATGCCGCCCGAGAACGCGTGGGGATACTCCCGCACCCGCTCCCGGGCATGCGGGACGCCCACCATGTCGAGCATCTCGACCGCCCGCTGCCGGGCCTCGGCCCGGGGCACGTCCCGATGGGCGAGCACCGCCTCGGCGATCTGGTTCCCCACCGTGAAGGCCGGGTTGAGGCTCGTCATCGGCTCCTGGAAGATCATCGCGATCTCTTCGCCGCGCAGGGCCTCCATCCGCCTGTCCGACGCCGTGACCAGGTCCTCGCCGGCCAGCAGCACCGATCCGGCGCGGATGCGCAGCGAGCGCGCGAGCAGGCGCATGATGGCGAGCGACGTCACCGACTTCCCGGACCCGCTCTCCCCGACGAGGCCCAGCGTCTCGCCCCTGGCCAGGCCGAAGCCGACGTCCTCGACGAGCCCCTGCCGTCCCCCGCGCCGGTGGACGACGTCGACCGTGAGACCCGACACCTCGAGGACGGCGGACACTTCATGTGCCCCGGAGGCTGTCGCGGAGGCCGTCGCCGAGCACGTTGAAGGCGAGCACCGTCAGCATGATGGCGACTCCAGGTGGGAACACCAGCCAGTGTGCCTCGAAGATGAAGTCATAGGCCCGGCTGAGCATGACACCCCAGCTCGGCTCCGGTGGCTGGATGCCGAGCCCCAGGAAGCTGAGCCCCGCCTCGGCCAGGAGCCCGAACCCGAGCGTGATCGACGCCTGCACGATCAGCGGCGACGCGACGTTGTGCAGGACGCGTTTGCGCACGATGTAGCCGCTCGACGCCCCCACCGAGCGCGACGCCTCGACGTAGGTCTCCTCCTTCACGGCGAGCACCTGTCCCCGGATCAGGCGCACGAACGCCGGGATGAAGATGACGGCCAGCGCGATCACGATGTTCCGCAGGCTCGGGCCCAGCAGGCCGGCGATGGCGAGCGCCAGGACCAGCGGTGGGATGCTCTGCAGCCCGTCGACGATCCGCATCAGCAGGTTGTCGAGGCGGCCCCCCACATAGCCCGATACCAGCCCCACGGGCAGCGCCACCGCGAGGGCGGCGCCGACGGAGAGGACGCTCGACGCCAGCGAGACGCGCGCCCCGTACATGAGCCGGCTGAGCACATCGCGTCCGAGATCATCGGTGCCGAGCCAGTGGGCGGCGTTGGGCGCCTGGTTGATGGCGTTCAGGTCCTGCTCGTAAGGGCCGTGCGGTGCGATCCACGGTGCCAGCAGCGCCACGACGACCAGCAGCATCAGGTACGTCGCCGCCGCCGCGGTCGCCGGCCGCCGCAGCAGGCGGGCGAGGAACGACCGAAACCGGCCGGGCAGCGTGGGCACCACTACGGCAGTGATCGTGGTAGCAGTCACGAGCGCAGCTCCTGACGGGTCGACAGCGCGAGCGCCTTACGGCGACCCGACGACGATGGGGCGCGGGGGCGCAGCCCCCGAGGGGGCACAGTCACGACACGCGCACCTTCGGGTTCAGGAACCCGTACGTCAGGTCCACGACGAGGTTGGCCAGAACCACGAAGACGGCCAGCATCATGATCCCGCCCTGGATGATCGGCACGTCCTGCCCCACGATGGCGTTCACCAGATACGTGCCGACGCCGGGAATGGCGAAGATCTGCTCGATGATCACCGTGCCGCCGAACAGGTAGGCGATCTGCAGCCCCAGGATGGTGACCGCCGGCATGGCGGCGTTCTTGAAGGCGTGCTTGCCGACCACCCTCACCGGGCCGAGGCCCTTGGCACGGGCCGTGCGCACGTAGTCCGCCTCCAACACGTCCGCCAGCGCGCCGCGGAGCTGGCGGGCGAGGGTGGCCCCCATGAGCGTGCCCAGGGCGATCGACGGCAGGATCAGGTGCCGGAACCACTCCCAGGGCGAGTCGGCGAAGCTCACGTAGCCCCGCACCGGCAGCCAGTCCAGCTCCAGGCCGAACACGATGATGAGGATCATCGCCAGCCAGAAGCTGGGCATGGCGATGCCGAGGCTGGCCAGGGCCGTCACCGCCGAGTCGGTCCTGGACGCCGGCCGCATACCGCCCAGCACGCCGAGCGGGATGCCGACCAGGAGCGCGAAGACGACCGAGCCGAGCACGACGCTCGCGGTCACCGGCAGCCGGGCCCGCAGCTCGTCGCCGACCGCCCGACCGGTGTAGAGCGACTCGCCGAAGTCGAGCCGGACGGCGCCGGCGAGCCAGTCGCCGTACTGCACGACGACCGGCTCGTCGAACCCCATCTGCTCCCGTACCTCGGCGACGCGCTCGGGCGTGGCCGCCTCACCCCCGGCGAGCGTGACGGCCGGGTCGCCGGGGATGAGGTAGACGAGCAGGAACACCGCCACGCTCAGGACCAGCAACAGGGGCACCAGCCCCACGAGGCGCCGGAGCACGAAGCGGGTCACGTCCCTCCTCGCATGGGGTCACTCGACGTTGATCTGCAGCTTGGTGAAGTCGACGCCCTGACAGTTCTCGTTCTGCACCACCTCGCCGCCGACGTTGGCGCGCGCGGCGTGGAGCAGCGGCGCGTAGGCCACCGGCAGGTCAAGCGCCTCGTCCACGACGATCTGCGAACCCTCCTCGAACAGCGGCTGGCGCTCGTCCTGGTCGGCGGTGGCCCGGATCTGCTCCACCAGCGAGTTGAGGTCGTCGTTGGAGTAGTTGCCGACGTTGTTGAAGGTGTCGGGCGTGAACTGGATGCGCAGCGTGTCCACCGGGTCGGGCCGCGGCGGCCAGAGGATCACCGTCGCCGGCTGCCCCTTGTCGGTGAAGTAGTCCTGCACGATGTCGGTGCTCTGGACCAGCTCCATGTCGATGCCCACGTCGCCCAGTTGCTGCTGGAGGACCTCGCCGAACCGAATGAACTGCGGCGTCGGCGGGACGAAGGCGGTGAACGACGGGTCCTCGACCCCCGACTCGGCGAGCAGCCGCTCGGCCTCCTCCGGGTCGTAGTCGTAGACGCCCTCGACGTCGGGGTTGTAGCCGTAGAAGCGCTCCGGGTACGGCCCCCACGCCACCGAGCCCATGCCCCCGAACACGGCTTGGAGCACGGCCTCGCGGTCGATGGCGTGGTTGATCGCCTGGCGGACCTGGAGGTTGTCGAAGGGTGGCTCCGACAGGTTCCAGTTGAGCTTGTGGTAGGCACTCCCCGGCTGCTCGGCGATCTCGATGTTCGGGTCGCCCTCGAGGCCGCCCAGCACGTCGGGGGAGACCATGGCCATGTCGATCTCGCCGGCGAGCAGGGCGTTGGTGGTCGGCGGGCCCGACTCGGAGTTGACGAGCTCGACGCCACCCAGGCGCACCTCGTCGGCGTTCCAGTAGTCGTCGTAGCGCTCCAACGTGATCCGCTGGCCCGGCTGGTGCTCGGCGAGGCGGAACGGCCCGGCCCCCACCGGCTCGGTGTCCGCCGTCTCGATGGCCGACGGGGCGACGATCATGCCCTCGCGGCCCGACAGGATCGCCGGCACCGAGCCGCCCGCCGGAGCGTTGAGGTTGATGCGCACCGTCTGGTCGTCGACGACCTCGATCGCGTCGAAGATGGCCAGACTGGTGGCGGTCTGCGCTGCGTCCTCGGCGGCGTTGCGCTCGAGCCCGGCCTTCACCGCCTCGGCATCGAACGGCGAGCCGTCGTGGAAGGTCGCGCCCTCCCGCAGGGTCAGCTCGACCGTCCGCTCGTCGACGACCTCCCAGCTCTCGGCCAGCCCGGGCGAGAGCTCGCCCGTCCGGGGGTCGTTGTGGATCAACGTGTCGTAGATGGGCGCCATCACCATCACGTCGCACACGGACGTGCTGGCGAACGGCGCCAATCGTCCGCTCACACCCGAGCCGTCGAGCGGCACGCCGTAGCGCAGGACGCCGTCGGGATCGAAGTCCGCGGCCTGCTCGGTGGTCTCGGTGGTGTCGCCGTCGCCGCCGGCGGCACCGCCGCCGTCATCGTCGTCGCCGCACGCGGCCGCGACGAGCGCGACCACCACCAGCAGTGCCACCCGGATGCGCTTGTACATGTAGCCCCCCTTCGCCACGGCCACCGCCTGGAATGCCCGGCGACGTGGCCCCCTACTGTCGGTCACTCGTTGGGCAGTGAGATCTCCGCAGTGCCCTTCGCCATGACGGCGTCGTTCTGGTTCGTCATCGTGTATTCGACGAACGCGAGGTGGTCCCCGGTGCTCGGGTCGATGTCCTTGCCGCTGACCGTGCCGTTGAGGAACGTGGCGTCACCGGTGAAGGCCGGGTTGCGGTATTGCGCGTTCGAGTGGACGATCTCGCCCCACTCACCCGACCAGTTGGTCAGGTAGTCGAGGATCCAGGCGCCCATGGTGGCGCCGTAGCCGTAGCCGCGCGGCATGCCGATGAGCCGGGCGTAGCGGGGCTGCACGTGACCCCGGGAGGCGCCGTGGTAGAGGCCGTCGGCCTTGGTGGGATCGATGGCTGCCTGGCGCGGATCGCGGGTCATCTCGGGGAGCCAGCCGGCGGCGTCGCTCGTCGACACCCCCCAGTAGTCGGCGGCGCCCCAGATGTTCATGTTGAAGGCCCGCCACTCGGTGGTGAAGCTCATGATGGTGTGGGGCCCGATGGGGCGCGTCGGCAGACGATCGCCCTCGTTCACGTCCTTCCACAGGACCTTCTCGTGGCCACGGAACGTCGCGTAGTAGGCGAACTTCTGCTCCTCGATGTCCGCGAGTGCGTCGTCACTCCACGCCGGGTCGTCCCTCTCGCTGAACTGGGCGCGCTCGCGCGCTTCCTCGGCGAGGTAGCGGATCGACGTCGAGCGCTGCTTGGCGACCATATCCCCGTGCTGGTTGATGTAGGTCGTGTCGCCACGGGAGAACATGGTGGGACCGGCGAAGCGGGTCTCGGTGACCCGGTAGTCGTACAGCATCCGCTCGCCCTTGAGGCGGTCCCCGGGCTCGATGCGGGGGCCGAAGAACCACCACTCGTCCCCGCCGAAGATCATGTGCGAACCCGGGATCGTGCCCTGGATGGCGGGGGTGGCACCGTGCCCGACGTCGGTGGCGACGGCGAACGACTGCGGCGCCACGATGCGCCCGAAGCGGCCATCGGCGGCGAAGCGGTCGTCGTAGTAGCTGGGGTTGGGGTTCTGCATGCCCTGCGCCCAGCGCCGGATGTCGTTGACGTGGACGGGATCCTTGAGGTACCCACCGCCGAGCGGGACGCCCACCCAGCGGTCGACGTCCGACGTGTCGAGCGTTACGTCCCCCATGCGAGAGCCCCTCCTGGCGGTACTCGGTGCGGTTGCTCGGCTGCTCCGGAGATTGTCGCCTTAGATGTATAAGAATGCAAGTCTACAGCAGACAGCCGGGAGCGGACTGCCTCGCGCCTACGTGGCCGGGGCCAACCCGTCGAGGACGGGACCCAGGACCACCCGCGGAGGGTGAGGACATGGCGACGACGATGTTGCTCCGTAGCCCGTGGAGGCACCGTGGGTGCCGTGCTACTGGAGGTGGCCATGGTCGTTGCCGAAGTCGACCTGGGGGACCTGATCTGGACGACGATCGTGATCTTCTTCCTGATCATGTTCATCTGGGTCTTCATCATGATCCTGAGCGACCTGTTCCGGGACCACAAGCTGTCGGGGTGGGCCAAAGCGGTCTGGGTGGTTGCCCTGATCATCTTCCCGCTGCTCGGGTCGCTCGTTTACCTGATCGCCCGCGGGCAGGGCATGGCCGAGCGCTCGGCGGCCCAGCAGGAACAGGCTCGTGCCCAGTTCGACAGCTACGTCCGCTCGACGGCGGCGTCCACGGGTACGGGACCGGTCGACGATCTCACCCGCCTGGCGGAGCTGCGCGACAGGGGCACGATCACCGACGCCGAGTTCGAGTCCATGAAGGCCAGGGTCGTGGGCGGGGGTGGCGCCGGGACGCCGACCGGAACCGCCACGTCGCCGTAGACCGCCAGCGTCATCGAGGATCGACGGTGCCCCGGCACCCACGGGTGCCGGGGCACTTGTCGCGCGGCGGTCGATCAGCTCGCGGCGCGACGTGTCAGCGGGCGTTCAGCGCGTGCGCCGAATCACCCCCTCGGGGCGATGCCGCGGGCCTGTGGTCGTCGTCTCATGAGCCCTGTTGACCGATCCAGCGACTGACGCGGGCGCACCCGAGGGCGCCGAGACGCACGGCGTCAGTGGGCAGGAGAAGCGGTTCGAGATCGTCGCCACCGTCCTCCTCGCGCTGGCGGCCCTGGCGACCGCGTGGAGCGGCTACCAGGCGTCGTTGTGGGACGGCATCCAGTCGAGCAACTACACGCAGGCGTCGGCCCTCCGGACCCAGGGCGCGGAGAAGCACACCGAGGCCAACCAGTTCCGGCTGGCCGACCTCAGCGTGTTCGAGAACTTCATCGATGCCACGCTCGACGGCGACACGCAACTGGCCGGCTTCTACCGCCAGCGTTTCCGTGACGAGTTCGAGCCGGCCTTCGAGGCGTGGAATGCCCTCGACCCGCTGACAAACCCTGAGTCCCCGCCGAGCCCGTTGGCAATGCCCGAGTACCAGCTCGCCGACGACCAGGAGGCACGTGACCTGACCGCCCGTGCCGAGGCGAAGTTCAAGGAGGGCGAGGATGCCAACAACGTCTCCGACACCTACACCGCCACCACCTTGTTCTTCGCGGCGGCGCTCTTCTTCGCCGCTATCTCCGAGCGGTTCAGCTATGTGCGCGCCCGTGCCAGCCTGCTCGGGCTCGCCGTCGTCGGGCTGATCGCCGGGACCACCCTCGTGCTCACCCAACCGATCACGACGGGTTGAATGCCGGTGGCGAGGGAACGAGGTCGACGATGACGATGCCTGCCGATCCCCGCGCGGTCCTGCGAACCCCGGACTACGCCAAGCTCCTGGTGCTCGCCGCGATCATAGGTGCGCCGATCGCGGCCGCTGCGTGGGGCTTCCTCTGGTTGGCCGACGAGGCGCAGGAGTGGCTGTACACGGACCTTCCCAGCGGGCTCGGCTTCAACGAGCAGCCGACGTGGTGGCCGCTTCCCCTACTGGCGCTCGCCGGCGGCCTGGTCGCGCTGACCATCCGGTACCTCCCGGGCCACGGGGGCGAATCGCCAGCCGACGGGTTCCACGCCGGTGGCCCACCGGCGACCCCCATCGAGCTGCCCGGAATCTTCATCGCCGCGTTGGCCGGCCTCGCCCTGGGCGCCGTGATCGGGCCCGAGGCACCCCTGATCGCCCTGGGTGGCGGGCTGGGTGTCTGCGCGGTGCGCCTCGCCCGCCGGGACGTGCCCGCGACGACCCTGTCGGTCGTGGCGGCGGCCGGCAGCTTCGCGGCGTTCAGCACGCTCGTGGGCTCGCCCCTGATCGCCGCGTTCGTGTTGATGGAGGCAATCGGTCTGGGGGGACCGATGCTCGGGATGGTGTTGGTCCCCGGACTGGTAGCGGCGGGCATCGGGACCCTGATCTTCGTCGGCCTGGGCTCCTTGAGCGGGCTCGGAACATTCTCGCTCACGATCCCCGACCTTCCCGCCGCCGGGACGCCAACGGTGGCCGAGTTCGGTTGGGCGATCGCCATCGGGGCGGCGGCCGCTCCGATCGGGCTCGGCATCCGGCGGCTTGCGCGCTGGTTGCGCCCTCATGTCGAGCGGCGCATCGCGGTGCTCACTCCGGTCGTCGGGCTGGCCATCGCCGGATTGGCGATCCTGTTCGGCGAGGTCAGCGACGAGAGCTCCTCGCTCGTGCTGTTCTCGGGGCAGGAGGCACTCGGGCCGTTCCTCGACGATGCGGGCAGCTACTCCGTCGGCGCGGTGGTCCTGTTGCTCTCGTGCAAGGCCCTCGCCTACGCCGCGGCGCTGAGCGGCTTTCGAGGAGGCCCCATCTTCCCGGCGATGTTCGTCGGAGCCGTGGGGGGCGTAGCGCTCTCCCACCTGCCCGGGCTCGACCCCGTGGCCGGCGCGGCGATGGGCATGGGGGCGATGGTCGTCGTGATGCTGGGATTGCCCTTGAGCGCGGTGCTGCTGGCCACCCTGCTGCTGGGTTCGAATGGCCTCGACATGACGCCGCTCGTGATCATCGCGGTCGCGGTCGCATACGTCGCCACTGAGAGACTCACCCCTTCCCCTGCCGCGGCTCCTGAGCCCGCTGAGGCGGCGGCGCCGGCCCGCCGAACCCCGGTGGCGGGGTAGCCTGCCGCTGGTTGCGAGACGCGCATCGAGGGGAAACCGTCAGCGCTCATCCTCGACGTGCAGCGAGAACTGGGCGGTGAACGAAGTTCCGGGCGAGACCAGCCTATAGGTCCCGTCGACCAGGGCGTTGACTGGCGCCGTCATGGGTTCGAGGCAGACGCTCTCGGCGCCCGGTGGCGTGAACACCTGGGCATAGCCATAGCCCTCGCCGAGCTCGAGGGCGAGGCGGCGCCCGCCACCGCCCAGCGCGAGTTGCCGGTCTTCATCCAGGGCGTACAGGTCATCGAAGGTCCGTGTCCCGAGTGGCTCGTCCTCCATCCCCTCGACGTGGGCTCGTCCGGTCGGCAGCTGCCGGTCGTCGAGCTCGAGATGCCGGCGGTCCGGCAGGCGGAGGTGGACGTCTTCTCGCCGTGCGCCAGGCAGGCGGAGGTACGGGTGGTAGCCGAACGCGACCGGCACGGCCCTGTCGCCGGTCGGTGCCAGGGTCGTGGCCACCTGAAGCGTCGTGGCCTCGACCGTCACCTCGATGCGGAGCTCGTGGGAGAACGGGAACGACGCCAGCAGGTCGGGGCGGGCACCGAGGTCGAAACGGGCCGTCAACGAGCGGTGGGTCACCTCGACGACCTCCCAACCCGGCTGCGCCGTCATCGTGCCGTGGATCGGGAGCCCCCGCTCGTCGGTGGTGAGCTCGAGCCGGTCGAGGTCGACCGCCACACCCTCGACTTCGTATCGGCGCGAACCGAGGCGGTTGGCCCACGGCGCCAGGAGCGGCAGCCCGGTGACCCTTCCGGCGCGGTAGCCGTCGAGCCCACCCGGCAGCGCGAGCAGTTCCTCGCCACGGTGTCTGAGCGAAGTGCCGAGCATCCCGAGCGCCGGGAGGAAGGTGGCATCGAGGGATCCCGAGGACAAGGTGACCCCGGCGCCGGGCTCGCGGGTTGTCGGCATCGCCACCTCATTGGACCACCGCTCTCGGCGGACGTCATCGTCTCCTGGGGGATGAAGCCGCTCTGGTGGTGGTGGTGTGTGTGCCATGCCTGCCCGCGCCATTTTCATCCCGATGGGGTGAGGTCGGGCACCACGTCCTTTCGTACCGTCGTCCCGGGTACGACAACGAGGAGGGAGCCCATGGCGCCACCTCCCAGCGGCGCGACGTCGGATCCGACACCCGGGCACACCGGGCGCCCGCAGGTGCTCGTGCTCGGTGGCGGCTTCGGTGGCGTGGGCGCGGCACGGAAGCTCGCCAACGCCGACGTCGACGTCACGGTTGTCGACAAGAACGACTACCACACGTTTCAACCCCTGCTGTACCAGGTGGCCACCGACCTGCTGGAGACCGCCGCGTGCGGCCATCCGTTGCGCGACCTGTTCCACGAGCAGCCGAACGTCGCCGTGCACGAGGCCACCGTGACCGGCATCGACCTCGACGCATGCGAGGTGCAGTTCGCGGAGATGCCGCCCCTCACGTATCACTACCTCGTCCTGGGGCTGGGCGCCGCGGTGAACTTCTTCGGCGTCGAGGGCGCAGGCGAGCACGCCTTTCCCATGTACACGCTGGCCGACGCGCTACGGCTCAAGGATCACGTCCTGCGGAGGTGGGAGGCGGCGGACCGGGACCCGGCGCTGGTGGAGGCCGGCGCCGTCAACGTCGTCGTCGTCGGCGGCGGGCCCACGGGCATCGAGAGCGCCGGCGCACTGGCCGAGCTGTACCGCAGCAACTTCTCCCAGGACTACCCCGGGATCCGCCAGGACCAGGCGCGGATCGTCCTCGTCGAGGCCGGATCTGCGCTCATGTCGATGTTCAAGGCGGACATCCGTTCGTACACGCGCAAGGCGCTGGAGAAGCGAGGAGTCGAGGTGCTCCTGGGCGAGGTTGTCGCATCGGTCGAGCCGACGCGCGTCACCCTGCAATCGGGGAAGGTCATCGAGGCGCAGACGCTGGTCTGGGGTGCGGGCCTGCAAGCGAGCCCGATCGTCGAGGTGCTCGGGGTCGAGCTGCAACACGGCAACCGCGTCCCGGTCGAACCGGACCTCAGCGTCGCCGGGCATCCCGAGGTGTTCGCCGTCGGTGACATCGCGTGGATCACCGACGCCAAGACGAACGACGTGCTACCGCAGCTCGGCTCGGTCGCACTGCAGGCCGGCGAGCACGCCGGCGGGAACATTGCCCGTCTGGTCGCCGGCAAGGACGCCGAGCCGTTCGAGTACCACGACAAGGGCACGATGGCGACGATCGGCCGCGGCACCGCCGTGATCCAGACCCGCGGCGGGCACACGCTCAAGGGCAAGGGCGCGTTCCTGGCGTGGGGTGCGGTGCACCTGGCCCTGCTGTCCACCGGCGAGGACCGGGCCAAGGCGGTCGTGGACTGGACGTGGGCGGGGTTCACGCACGAACGCCCCGGCCGGATCTCGGTGAGAACTGACCTTCGCTGAGCGAGAGGAGCCGACCATGGCATCATCCGACGGCCGGGGAGGCCCGCAGCAGCGGCCAGCCGACGTCTTCGTGGTCTTCGGGATCACGGGCGATCTGGCCAAGGTGATGACGTTCCGGTCCCTGTACCGACTCGAGCGACGCGGGCTGCTGACGTGCCCGATCGTGGGCGTCGCGGTCGACGACTGGACGGACGATCACCTGCGCAACCACGCCCGCGACTCGATCGTAGGCGCCGGCGAGGTCCTCGACCCGCAGGTGTTCGACCGCTTCGCCGCCCGACTGTCGTACATCCAGGGCGACTTCGCGGACGCCGCCACGTACGAGCGCGTGGCTACGGCGATCAAAGGCACCGAGCAGCCCGTCTCGTACTTGGAGATCCCCCCGTTCCTGTTCGGCACCGTTGTCAAGGGGCTGGCCGACGCCGGGATCACCGGAAGTGCGCGGGTGGTCGTCGAGAAGCCGTTCGGCCACGACCGGGACTCCGCCCGGGCGCTCGCTGCGGAGCTCCACCAGTACCTCGACGAGTCGCAGATCTACCGGATCGATCACTTCCTGGGGAAGATGGGCCTCGAGGAGCTCCTCTACCTCCGGTTCGCGAACACGATGCTGGAGCCGGTGTGGGACCGGAACAGCCTCGAATGCGTTCAGATCACGATGGCCGAGAGCTTCGGCGTCGAGGATCGCGGCCACTTCTACGACCCTGTCGGCGCGCTGCGCGACGTCGTGGTCAACCACCTCATGCAGGTGGTCTCGGCGACGGCGATGGAAGCGCCCGCCGGTGGCGACCCCCAGACGATCAAGGACGGCCAACTCGCCGTCTTCCGTGCCGTGGTGGCGGCCGATCCCAACCACTACGTGCGCGGCCAGTACGAGGGCTACCTCGATACAGCCGGGGTCGCCCAGGGCTCGACCACCGAGACGTATGCGGCATTGCGGCTGGACATCGACAACTGGCGTTGGTCCGGTGTCCCGTTCTTCATCCGCACCGGCAAGCGCCTGCCGGCCACCCAGACCGAGGTCAGGCTCGTGTTCAAGCGCCCGCCCAGGCTGGGCTTCGGCTTCACCGGCGACCGGGCACCGGAGCCCGACCAGCTGGTGATCAAGCTCGACCCCACGACCGGGATCAGGCTGCTCGTCGATGCGCGCCGCGCCGACGCGTCGGGCCCGGAGGCGATCAACCTCGACATGGAGTTCTCGCAGGAGGGCGGTGAGGGTGCGACGCCCTACGAGGTGCTGCTCCATGCGGCCATGGCCGGCCAGAGCACGCGGTTCACGCGCCAGGACGGCGTCGACGAGACCTGGCGGATCATGCAGCCGCTCCTCGATGCGCCGCCTCCCGTCCACCCCTATGCGCAGGGATCGTGGGGACCGTCCGCCGCCGAGGACATCGTCGCCGGCCACGGCGTGTGGCATCACCCGTGGGTGGTGTCATGAGCGCGGACACGGCACCCTCGGAGCCGCCCAAGCAGAGCGCGGCGATGCCATCGCCATTCCCGCCGATCGAGGACTACGCGTTCCTGTCTGACTGCCATACCGGTGCGCTGGTCGCTCCCGACGGTGGGATCGGTTGGCTGTGCGTGCCGCGCTTCGACGCCCCCAGCGTGTTCGGTACGCTGCTCGACCGCGAGGCGGGCTACTTCCGGCTCGGGCCGTTCGACATCAACGTCCCGACGATGCGGGCCTACGAACCGGGCACGAACATCCTGGCCACCACCTGGAACGCCCCCGGTGGCTGGGTCGTCGTCCGCGACGCCTTGACCATGGGGCCGCGCCGCGGCGAGGACGAGGTCACACCGCACACCCGGCCGCCCGCCGACGACGACGCCGACCACACCCTGGTGCGGGTGGCCGAGTGCATCGGCGGCGAGGTCGAGGTCGAGCTGGTCTGCGAGCCCGTGTTCGACTACGGCCGCACCGAGGCGTCGTGGACGGTGGCCGACGAGGGCCGTCACGTCGCCGATGCCACCGGCGCAGGCCTGACCATCCGGCTGCAGACCGACATGGCGCTGGGCATCGAGGGCGAACGCGTCAGGGCACGCCATGTCCTCCGAGCGGGCGAGCAGGTCTACTGCGCATTGTCGTGGGCCGTAGGCCTGGCCGCGCCGGGCGACGTCGACGAGGCCAACGCGTGCCTGGCCGCCACCACCCGGTTCTGGCGGGCGTGGCTGAAGCGGGCGCGGGCTGTCGATCATTCCTACCGACAGGCGCTCGAGCGGTCGGCCCTGGCGATCAAGGGCCTCACCTACATGCCGACCGGGGCGACCGTGGCGGCGCTCACCACGTCGCTGCCCGAGACCCCCGGTGGTGAGCGCAACTGGGACTACCGCTTCACCTGGATGCGCGACTCCACCTTCACCCTCCAGGCACTGCACTTCCTCGACCTGGATTGGGAGGCGGATGAGTTCATCCAGTTCGTCGCCGAGCTCGAGTGCGTCGACGACGGCGGGCTGCAGATCATGTACGGGATCGACGGCCGGCGAGACCTGACCGAGTCGTCGCGCGACGACCTGTCCGGCTACGCGGGCGCCCGCCCCGTGCGGGTCGGCAACGGGGCCTGGAACCAGCGCCAGAACGACGTCTACGGCGCGGTGCTCGACTCGATCCTGCTCCACACCCGCCGCAGCGAGCGCCTGCCCCGCGGGCTGTGGCCGCTCGTCCAGGCGCAGGCCCAGTGCGCGACGGCCGTGTGGCGGGATCCCGACCAGGGCATCTGGGAGGCCCGCGGCAAGCCGCGGCACTACGTGTCCTCCAAGCTCATGTGCTGGGTGGCGCTCGATCGGGCGTCCAAGCTGGCGGCGATCCGTGGGGACGCCGAGCGGGAGGCGACCTGGGGCGCAACCGCCGACGAGATCAAGGCGGACATCCTCGAGCACGGCCTCGACAGCCGGGGTGTGTTGCGCCAGCACTACGACACCGACGCCCTCGACGCCTCCACCCTCCTGGCGGCGATCTTCGGGTTCCTGCCCGGCGACGACGAACGCCTGCGCAGCAGCGTTCTGGCCATCGCCGACGAGCTGACCGACGAGGGCTTCGTGCTGCGCTACCGCACCGACGAGACCGACGACGGCATGTCCGGCAAGGAGGGAACGTTCCTGATCTGCTCGTTCTGGCTTGTCTCTGCGCTCGCGATCATCGGCGAGGAGCAACGCGCCCGTGACCTCATGGAACGCCTCCTGCGCATCGCCTCACCCCTCGGGCTGTACGCCGAGGAGTTCGACACCGACACGGCCCACCACCTCGGCAACTTCCCGCAGGCGTTCTCGCATCTGGCGCTCATCGAGGCGGCGGCGCGGATCATCCTCCTCGCGCGGCTCGAGGAGCTCACATGAGCGAGCGCGACTACGACGTCATCATCATCGGCACCGGTGCGGGCGGTGGCACGCTTGCCCGCCATCTCGCCCCGTCGGGCAAGCGCATCCTGCTGCTGGAGCGGGGCGACTGGCTGCCCCGCGAGCCGCACAACTGGTCGGCGCAGGATGTGTTCATAGACGGCCGCTACGTGTCGCCCGATACGTGGTACGACGCCAACGGCAAGGCGTTCCAACCCCAGATCCACTACTTCGTGGGCGGCGCCACCAAGCTCTACGGCGCCGCGCTCTACCGGTTGCGCCGCGAAGACTTCGGCGAGCTGCGGCACCACGACGGCATCTCGCCCGCGTGGCCGATCGCCTACCACGACATGGAGCCCTACTACACGCTGGCCGAGCAGCTCTACCAGGTGCACGGCGCCCGGGGTGAAGACCCGACCGAGCCGCCGGCCAGCGCCCCCTACCCGTTCCCGGCGCTCTCGCACGAGCCGCGGATCCAGCAGCTCTCCGACGACCTCGCCGCCGCGGGCTACCACCCGTTCCACGCGCCGTGTGGCGTGATGCTCGACGAGGCGAACATGCCGTACAGCACGTGCGTCCGCTGCGCCTTCTGCGACGGCTTCCCGTGCCCGCTTCACGCCAAGTCCGACGCCGAGGTCCACGGCGTCCGCCCCGCGTTGGAGCACCCGAACGTCACGCTGCTGACGAAGGCCACCGCCGTTGCCTTGGGTACCAACCCCACCGGCACCGCCGTCACCGAAGTAGTGGTCGACCACGACGGCGAGCGCCAGGCCTTCGCCGGCGACGTCGTCGTCGTCTCCTGCGGGGCGGCGAACACGGCCAAGCTGCTGCTGGCGTCGGCCAACGACCAGCACCCGCACGGCCTGGCCAACGGCTCCGACCAGGTCGGGCGCAACTTCGTGTTCCACAACAGCCAGGCGGTATTGGCCCTGTCCCGCGAGCCGAACCCGACGGTGTTCCAGAAGACCCTCGGCGTCAACGACTTCTACTTCGGGACCGACGGTTTCGAGTTCCCGATGGGCAACATCCAGATGGTCGGCAAGTCGACCGAAGAGATGTACCGGGGCGAGAAGCCGCTGGAGACGAAGCTGGCGCCGACGCGCGTGCTGCGGGACATCGCCACTCACGCCGTCGACTTCTGGCTGTCGACCGAGGACCTGCCCCGGCCCGAGAGCCGCGTCACCCTCGAACGTGACGGCAGCATCAGGCTCAGCTACGAGGTGGGGAACCAGGCGGCCAGCGACCGTCTGTACCACCAGCTCAAGTCCATGCTCGGCCACCTGGGCATGCACGAGGAGCACCTGATCCCTCGCCACGCGTACCTGAAGACCGACATCCCGGTGGCGGGTTGCGCCCATCAGGCGGGCACCTGCCGGTTCGGCGCCGACCCCGACACCTCGGTGCTCGATGTCAACTGCCGTGCCCACGAGGTCGACAACCTGTACGTCGTCGACACCAGCTTCTTCCCGAGCATCGGTGCGGTGAACCCGGCGCTCACGGCAATGGCCAACGCACTGCGCGTCGGCGACCACCTGCTCGAACGGCTGGGCGCCACGGCATGAGCGCGCTGCCGTCCCTCCTCGGAGGGGGCATGCTGGCGGTCGACCCGGTGCCGTGGGCGCGAGCGCAGATGGCGTTCACGCTCGCCAGTCACATCATCCTCGTCCCCTTGGGCGTGTCGTGGGCCTGCATGACCCTTGTGGCGAACTGGCGGGCGATCAAGCGGGACGACCAGGACGCGTTGTTGCTGGCTCAGCGCTGGTCGAAGTACATGGCGGTCACGTTCGCCGTCGGCGCGGTCACGGGCACCGTGCTGACGTTCGAGTTCGGGCTCCTGTGGCCGAGGTTCATGGGCACCTGGGGTGCTGCGTTCGGGATCCCGTTCGCGGTCGAAGGACTGTTCTTCTTCATCGAGGCGATCTTCATCGCGCTCTACATCTTCGGCTGGAAGCGCCTGCGGCCGTGGCCGCACTTCTGGACCGGGGTGCCGATCGTCCTGGCCGGGATCGGCGGCACGCTCTCGGTGGTCGCCGCCAACGCCTGGATGAACGAGCCGGCCGGGTTCACGTTGAACAGTTCCGGCGAGGTGACTGACGTCGATCCACTCAAGGTGATCTTCAACGACGCCTGGCCGTACGAGGCGTCGCACATGCTGGTCGCCGCCTATCTCGTCGGCGGGTTCATGGTCGCCTCGGTCTACGCGGTCGGCATGCTGAGGGGCCGCCGCGACCGGTACCACCGGCTCGGTTTCCTCATCCCCTTCACCGTCGCCGCGATCGCCACGCCGATCCAGATGGTGGTCGGCGACACGCTGGCCCGCTGGGTGTACAACAACGAACCCACCAAGTTCGCAGCGATCGAGCTCGTGCCCGAGACCGACAGCGACGTCCCCGAGACGCTGCTCGGGCGGCTCGACTCCGACGGCGAGGTCACCGGCGGGATCGCCATCCCCGGGCTCGCCTCGTGGCTGTCCGACCCGAGCACGGGCACCAGCACAGTCATCCGGGGGCTCGATGAGTTCCCCGCCGACGAACGACCGACGACGAGGGAGGTCAACACCGTCCATCTGGCCTGGGACGTGATGGTCGGACTCGGCACGCTGCTGTTCCTGCTGTCGGCGTGGTATTGGGTGGCGTGGATCTTCCGGCGAGACATGCCGCAGTCGAAGCTGTTCCTCCGGGTCGCCTCGGGAGCCGGTGTCGCCGCCGTCCTGGCGATGGAAGCGGGGTGGGTGGTCACCGAGGTGGGCCGCCAGCCCTGGATCGTCCGCGACCACATGAAGGTGGAGGATGCGGCCACGACCAACGACGGTGTCTGGATCACCTTCATCGTCGTGGTCGCGATCTACCTCGCCCTGGCGACGACCGTGGTCCTCGTGCTGCGGAGCATGAGCCGGCGGTTCCGGCGCCAGGCCGAGCTCGTCGACAGCGACGTCCCCTATGGTCCGCGCGAGCTCGGCCCGGAGACGGCGCAGGAAGCGGAGCGTGTCGGTGGATGACGCCGTCGCCGTCGTGCTGTTCGCGGCGGTGAGCGCCTACGCGGTATTCGGCGGTGCCGATTTCGGCGCAGGGTTCTGGGACCTGATCGCCGGGGGAGCGACGCGTGGCGCGCGACCACGCGCGCTCGTCGACCACTCCATCGGGCCGGTCTGGGAAGCCAACCACGTGTGGCTGATCTTCGCGCTCGTCGTGTTGTGGACCGCGTTCCCCGAGGCGTTCGCTTCGATCACGCTCACGCTCTTCGTTCCCCTCACGCTCGTCGCGCTCGGGATCGTGCTGCGTGGCGCCAGCTTCGCGTTCCGCAAGAGCCTCTTCCGTACGTCCCAACGGCGGGCGCTAGGCGCGATCTTCGCGTTCTCCTCGGTACTGGTTCCCTACTGCATGGGTGCCGTTGCGGGGGCGATCGCCTCCGGCCGGGTGCCTGCGGACGGCGAGGCTGGTGACCCGTGGTCGAGCTGGATCAACCCGACGTCGATCGTCGGCGGCGTCCTCGCCATGACGGCCGGCGCATACCTGGCCTCCGTCTATCTCATCTGGGATGCGCGCCGGCTGGCCGACGACTCCATGGTCGAGTACTTCCGGCAGCGGGCCGTGGTGGCGGCGGTCGTCGCCGCTGTCGTGGCATTCGCCGGGATCTTCGTACTGCGGTTCGACGCCCGCCACGTCTTCGACGGGTTCACGGCGCGTGCCCTCCCGCTCGTCGTGCTCTCCACGCTCTGCGGTATCGGGTCTCTCGTGCTGCTCGTGCGACGATCGCCTCGCGGTGCCCGCCTGCTCGCCGCGGGCGCGGTGGCGAGCATCATCTGGGGCTGGGGCGTGGCGCAATGGCCCTACATCCTCCCGACGAACCTGAAGGTGTCGGCGGCGGCGGCGCCGGCGGCCACGCTGGCCACCTTGCTCGTGGTGTTCGGCGTCGCCACGGTTGTCATCCTGCCGTCGCTCGGCCTCCTCTACGTGCTCGACCAACGGAGCCTGCTGCCAGAGGAGAGCGCCGACTCCCGGCCCGCCACGAGCGGGCCCACGCCCGCCTCGTGACGCCCCCGCCTCCGCAGCGGCCGGCCTGGCGACCAATGGGCGAGCTCACGGCGGCTCGACGACGGGACCTCCCCCCGGGGGCACGGCAGGACCTGCGGGCGGCGCCGCCCTGGGCCCGATGTCAGCGAGGCGCTGCACGCCGAGCTCGAAGGCGCCCACGAGAACCACCAACAGCACCAGCCCGAGCCACGACAGGTCGAGGACGAGGAGCGCCAGTATGCCGGCGACGATGCCACCGATCTGGAGGACCTCCCGGTGGGCACCGACCCAGGCCACGACGGGGTCGTCGGGTCGACGGGCGACGGCGGAACCTACGGCGCCCGCCAGGGCCCGCGCCCCGGACACAGTCCCACTGCGGAGCGCCTGGGCCCAGGGGTAGGGGCCGGTCACGAGTGCGGCGACGGCGACCACCGCCGCGATCCCGAGGATCCAGGAGGTCGCATCCACCAAGCTCGACACGAATGCGCCCACGACGACTCCCACCGCCTCGCGGTTCTCGGGCCTGACCAGCTCCACGACGTCGTCCTCCAGCCGCAGCCCGAGCCGGCGGATGAGCACGACGCCCGGGGCGATGCCCACCGTCAACTGGAGCAGCGTGCGCCGACGCCCCGGCGACACCCAGAGGGTGAGGGCGAACAACACGATGGCCGCCACCACCGCACCGACCACGAGCCGGTTGAACAGGGTCACGGTGTCCTGCACCTGCTCGAGCCTGCTGGCATCGAAGACCGTGAACTGACCGAAGTCGTCGGGCAGGTCCTGGCCCAGCGCGTTCTCGATCCTCCGGACAGCGGCCTGGGGGATGTCGTCGACGGTGACGGTGGGCAGGTCGACCGTTCGGCCGAAGATCTCCGGCGACGTCTCG
This sequence comes from Acidimicrobiales bacterium, assembly GCA_050744525.1. Classification (GTDB taxonomy): domain Bacteria; phylum Actinomycetota; class Acidimicrobiia; order Acidimicrobiales; family VFJN01; genus DASQUK01. Next base: position 26,828 of record JBOGHG010000011.1, read on the forward strand.
CCGATCCGGGCCAGCACCTGGTTCAAGACAGGAACCACGTTGAGCACGACATCGTCACCCTGGATCTGGAGGTTGGGCGGGACATCGCCCTCGAGCACGGCGACCACACGCTCGTGGGCCCGCTGGTTGATCTGCCGCCACAGCCGCTGGAACGTGTCGGATGCGAGGAAGGAGTCGACCTGGTCGTTGACGAACTCCCGCACCGCACCGGTCAGGGGGGCGGCGAGGATCTGCCCGCGTTCCGGGAGCGCGCTTTCGATCAGCTCTTCGGGATCGATCACCCCCATGACCTCGGTGGTGATCCATCGCCCGAGCGCCTGCTGCACCGCCGTGTCCTCGGCGATCGGGCCAACCGTCCTCACCCAGCGGTCGGTGTTGAGGGCGTTGCGCCGCGCCCAGACCCCCGTCACCGCGACCGTGAACACGAGCGAGGTCACCACCACCAGGACCACGGCCAGGACTCGCCGTAGCCGCCCCGCCCGCCGTCGCGGCGCCGCTGCGAGCTCGGCACGCAGGTCGTCGACCTCCGCCTGGAGGCGGTTCTGCTCCTCCACGAGACGCGCCACCTCGTCGTCGGCCGGCTTGGCGACGCCCGCGGTTGGGTCCGGGCCCGTGCTCACGTCGCCACCGTGTCGCGCCCAGCACGCCAGCGCATCGCCCTGACCGGGTGAAACGGATGGTGGTCGGGCGGCACCGCCCGGGACCCGAGGATGATGGCTGCTTCCTCTGGCTCGGCCACACCGGCCAGTACGCTCTGGGCGTGTCGACGCGGGCGCCGGGGTCGAGCTCGTCGACGCCGCCGTGCGCGAGCTGGAGCCAAGTCGGATGCCCGAGCTGACGGACGACGCGATGGACAGGGAGCGAGAGTCGCGCGCCGTTCGCCGCCTGCTGCGCTCGTTCCGCTCGACCAACAGCTACGGGCTGGTCCTGCTCATGATCATCGCGACCTATGTACTGGCGACGTCCCTCCCGGAGCGGTGGGGCGCATCGATCGTGCTGTTCGTCCAGATCGCCACGGTGCGGCTCGCACTCCACACGTCGCAGGCCCGTCGAGGCATCCTCGCAGTAGCGAACGTGCTCTTCGTCGTGGCCGCCGTGGGGGCGGTGGCGAACCTGTTCGCCGACCACGACTCGCAACTCAAGTCGTTCGTGTTCAGCGCCGCGAGCGTGCTGTACGTCGTGGCACCGGTCTCGATCGTCCGCCACATCGGCTACCGCCGCCGGGTCGACCAGGAGACGATGCTGGGAGCGCTGGCGGCCTACCTGCTGATCGGCATGGCCTTCGCGTTCACGTACAGGTTCATGGGCTCAGTGCAGGCGGGACCATTCTTCGGCACCGACGGCGAGGGAACGGTGAGCCAGGTGTTGTTCTTCAGCTTCATCACGCTCACCACGACCGGCTACGGCAACCTGGTACCGGCCACCAACCCCGGCCAGAGCCTCGCCGTGCTCGAGGCGCTCGTCGGCCAGCTCTTCCTGGTCACCACGGTCGCCAAGGTCGTGACGGCCTGGCGACCCAGGGTCTGGGGAGACTCCTCCCCCAGCGGCGACGGCCGGCCCCCCGAATGAGGGGCTGGACGCTTTAGAAGCCGCCGGGTTCGTCCACTCCATCGGCTGGCTTTCGGTGGGGCCGCGTCGACCGCAGCCGTCACCGCTCGTGCCGGGGGACACGGCTGCATCGCTTGCTCGAGGGGCGTCCAACGTCTCCAGCGCAATGTCGATGTCGTAGCGCCACCGGGCGAGCAGGCCGATCGCCTGGACGCCGTCGATGGCCTCGCTGCGCGACGAAGCGCCGGACCGCGTGGCGGTCCCCGATGTCGGCGCTGGTCGCTCTCGGGGTGAGCTCGACCGGTGCCGCTACCTCAGGCCTCGTAGCCGCGCTGGTCGGCCCGGCGGTTCGCGGGTCCCTCGTCGAACTCCTCGGGGAACGCCGTCAGCGCCCAGATGACCGTGATGCTGAGCGCCATCACGATGAGCGCCCATATCGGGGCGACGAAGATCATGAACACCGAGAGCGACGCAATGACGAAGGCCCATATGAGCCCGAGCATCTGACCGACCGGGGATCGCTGGTAGATGAGCCACGCGGTGGTGAACTGCAGCGCTCCGACGATGAGCCAGAACCATCCCCACGCCGTTATGTCGACCCCGAAGAGCACCTCGTTCAGCGCCTCGGTCTGGTCGTCCTCCGCTATGGCCGCGATGCCGCTCAAGATGTTGAAGACCCCGACCACACCGGCGACGATCGCCGCGAACGTCACCCAACCGCTGCGAATTCGCACAGATTCCACATGAGCCTCCTTGGGCCTGTGATCAGGTGGATGGTGCCGCACGCAGTGCCCGCTGACATCACCCCATCCGGATGAGGGCGACAGCATGATCGGAGCCGTATCGTGGGGTGGGTCCAGGGATCACCCGGTGTGGGCGATGTGCGCGCGCCGGGTGGCTTCTTGACTCGAAACCGGGTCTCAATCCGCGACGGGGGTTGCAGCATGCCGACCGACACCGCACCCGACGGCGAGCCGATTCGCGAAGGGTACGCCGCGTACCTCGACGAGGACATGCCCACGCAGCTCACGCGCGGCGTGGTGGACGGCTTCACCGAGGCGTCGGAGGCCTTCTCGCACGAGCTCGAGGGCACCAACCGGTTCCCCGACCTGATGGGCCGCTCGGTTGCGGGCGTGATTCGGGCCAACGCCCGCCTCCTCGACGAGCTCGCGACCGTCGTGCGCCAGATGTCCGACGGGCTCAGCGTGCGGTCGCGGGCCGTCGCCAACGACGAGCTCGACTACGAACGCATCGCGGACCTGGTCGCCCAGCGGCTCCGCGCCGCCGGCGCCGCACCGGCAACGGCCGAGCCCCGGGAATCGACGGGACGCAGCCGGAAGGCGTAGCAGGACGCCAGCGGGGTCACGCCTCGGCCCTCCGGATGAAGGAGCTCAGGACGAGGACGGCGAGCACACCGATGGTGACCGCCGGCCACGGGTTGTCCGCGACGCGGAGCACGAACCGCCCGAGCGCGCTTTCCGAGGAGACGTCGGGCTTGATGACGGCCAGCCCGAGGGCGCCGATGATCGCCAACACCGAGGCCCGGCGCAGCAGCCTGAGTCCGTGGGGGATGAGACGCTCGCCGGCCGAGAGCGTGCGCAACGTCTGGCGGCCGATGTCGGGCAACCTTCGCACCAGCCATTCCATGGTGTCGGCGGCCGCCATCGGCGCGCGGGCCAGCCGGAAGCCCGTGTACGGCGATGTCAGCGGTTCCCTCACGACCCGCTGGACCAGGTCGATCGACAGGTCGCGAAGGAACCGGCGGAGGTGGCCCCTCCAGTCGATGGAGGGGTAGAGGCCGAGCATCACGATGTCGGCGACGACGACGGTGCGATAGAGCTGGACGGCGCTCGACGTCATGGGGAGCCGGTTGCGGCGGAGGGTCGCCAGGGTCTTGAGCAGGAACGCGCCCGTGCTCTTCTGGTTGAGCGGTGCGCTGGGGTCGCGTGATGCCACCAGGTAGTCGCTCATGATCCGCTTGATCTCCTGTTCGAACCGGGTGAGGTTCCGGTACGGCAGCGGCTCCATGCCCTCGAGCAGGGCGAGGTACGCGCCGTGGACCTCCTCGTGGGCGATCGCTTCCCGCAGCCGTAGCTGCAGCTCCCACTGACGCTCGTCGAGCCAGCCGCACGCACCGAAGTCGACCCAGTTGAGCGTCCCACCGTCGCTGACTATCAGGTTCGACGGATGCGGGTCGGCGTTGAACGTCCGGTACCGCATGGTCTGCTCGAGGACGGACCGCAACAGGATCACCGCGGTGCGGCGCGGCGTGATCCCCCGCGCCGCCCACTCCTCGAGCATGCCGCCGTCGCCGTTGGTGGTGGCCGTGAGCATCTCCCTCACGGTCACACCGCGGACACGCTCGAGGGTGAGCACGTTGCGGCTGGACAGATCGCGGTACACCCGGGGTGCGTAGTGGGCGATCGGGTCCGCGGCCATCTGCTCGTGGAGGAAGGCGGTGTACATCGCCTCACGGCCCAGGTCGAGCTCGTCGATGGCGGTGCGGGAGAGGTCGTCGATCAGGCCGCTCACGTCGAGGCCGCGCAGCACGGGAAGCAGGTCGAGGACCCGGGCACTCAGCCGCAGGAACCGCAGGTCGACACGAACCCGCTCGCTGATCCCCGGCTTCAGCACCTTGACGACGACCTCGTCGCCGTCGGCGAGCACAGCCCCGTGGACCTGCGCCAGCGAGGCCGTGGCCATCGGCTCGGGCTCGAACGACGCGAACGCGTCCAGAACGGGCCGGCGCAACCCCCGCTCGATCTCCTGGACGATCCTCGGGGTCGGGACCGGGGGCAGGGAGTCGAGGAGCTTGCCGAGCTCCTCGGTGTACTCGACCCGCAGGAGGTCGTAGCGCGTTGCCAGCAGCTGCCCGACCTTCACGTATCCGCCGCCGCAGGTCTCGAAGTACCAGCGCAGCACCCGCGGGCCGCCGTGGGGGCCGAAGAGGTTGCGGGCGAGGAACACCGGTGTGACCAGGACGGTGAGAACGAAGAGCCGGCTGAGGCGGGCGACCGCCAGGAACAGACGCGAGGGCCAGGCGCGCATGGCTAGCGGGGGACGCCGCCGATCACGCCGGCGATGCTACGCAACGCGACGCGCGCCGGCGGGGAACCGGCATTCACCCGATGGGGGGACCTGGCGCCCCGGTGTTCTCCCGGCTACCGGACGAGGGTGTCAGACGACGGGCGGGCCGCCCCGCCAGATCGGCATTGGCCGCTGCCCGGCGGCGACTTGGAAGGCCGCCGTGGCGAGCAGGCGGGTGGAGTCCAGGACCGGCAGCGGCGAGGTACCCGGCCCGACCAGCAGCGGGATCTCGGTGCACACCAGCGCGACCGCGTCACAGCCGTCTCGCTGGAGGCTCTCGATGACTCGCACGTAGGCGCGCCGCGAGGCGTCGGAGAAGACGCCGTTGACCAGTTCGTCGAAGATGATGCCGTCGACGATGGCGCGGTCTTCCTCGGCCGGCACACGATGCTCGATGCCCCGGTCGGCGAGCTCGCGGGGGTAGATCCATCCGTCCATGGTGAACCTGGTGCCGAGGATCCCGACCCGGCGGCGCCGCTCACGGGCGGCGCGGTCTGCGACCTCGGCGGCGATGTGCACGCCCGGGAGTGGCAGCGGCTCCCCGGGCTGCTCCAGCGCCGCGTGCGCGGAGTTGTCCGGGCAGGCGAAGAACGTTGCTCCCGCGGCCGCGAGCGCGGTCGCGCTGCGCGCCAGGATCGCCCGTACAGCCCCGTAGTCCCCGGCCTCCCATGCCGGCATGCTTTCCGCCAGCGCGATGCAGTCCAGCGTGACATCGGGATGCTGGTGCGGGCCGAGCTCGCGAAAGCCTTCGGCCGCGAACGCCCGCAGGCACAGTGCCGCTCCCTCCACGCTGTGCGCCAGGATCCCCGCGTGCTCCATCAACCGAGTATGGCGCCGCACAAGGCGCCCGACGAGGCTCGCCGGCTCGCGCGAGCCGTCACCGTTTTCGGTCAGCGTGTACTCGAACCGGGCGGGACGGTCGCTGTACCAAGTGGAACTCTATAGGTTCCGAATCGGAACTATCGGGGAGGCGTTGCCGTGGCCGGGTGCTGTCCTGTTGTCGAGCTGCGGCAGTACACGCTCCGGCCCGGCCAACGCGACGTCCTGGTGGAGCTGTTCGACCGCGAGTTCGTCGAGTCGCAGGAGGCCGTCGGCATCCAGCTGCTCGGCCAGTTCCGGGACCTCGACCGACCGGACCGGTTCGTGTGGCTCCGCGGCTTCCCGGACATGGAGCGTCGGCGGGCGGCGCTCGAGGCCTTCTACGGCGGACCGATATGGAGGGCTCACAGCCGGGCCGCCACCGCCACGATGGTCGACGTCGACGACGTGCTGCTGTTGCGACCTCTCGCCTCGACGTCGGGATTCGGTCCCCAGCCCCCGCGACCCGCGCCCGGGGCTCGGATGCCCGGGTCGGTGCTGGCCGCCACGATCTGGTCGCTCGAACGTCCCGTCGACGTCGCCGTGGTCGAGCGGGAGCTCCTTCCGGCGCTCGCAATGACCGGCTCGCCCCCGTTGGCGACCTTCGTCGAAGAGCCGAGCGAGAACACGTTCCCCGCGCTGCCGGTGAGAACCGGCGAACATGTCCTCGTGTGGATCCAGCGGACCCTCGCCGGCGACACGACCGCCGACGAGGCGCCGGACGCGCAGGTCCGCGCATCACAGGATGCTGCCCGCGACCTGTTGCCACACCTCGTCACGGCGCCCGTGCAGCTTCGGCTCGAACCCACACCACGTTCGACGCTCCGGTGACACGCACCGCGAGCGCCGGGTGCCGAGGTGACGACCCGGCCCGTCCGGCGGACAGGTCGAGGAGCGGCTCAGTGGTCGTCTGCAGGCGAGCCGACAGCCGCGCCGTAGACTTCCGGCACTCCGCACGCCCGGCTCCCTACCGGCGCGGACCTTCGCTGACGGCAGAGGAGCGCCGCCATGGTCGACACCGCCAGGATCATGTCGGAGTTCGACGTCGAGGTCCAGATCGGGCGTGGATGGATCCTCACCGCGTTGCGCGTCCTCGCCGGCGAGGGGCTGCTCATCGAGCTCCCCCCCGGGGCCCCGCCCGGCACCGCGGTCGACGTCACCGCCGTAGACATCATCTTCGACCAAGACCCGTGGGACCTCGACGTCGTCATCACCATCGGTGGAATCCCCTTTCCCACGCTGGCCGATGCCGAGCTGTCCGATGACGGCACCGAGCTGCGCATCACGAACAACCGCACCGATGACGAGTCCGTCATCCCCTCGCCCTGCTCGACGACTTGGCCGGCCCCCCCGCGATGGTCAAGCTCCGAGGCGACGCCGACCACGAGCCCTGCCTCGCCCTGCTCGCCAACCTCAACCTGCGCGCCAGCCCGCAGAGCGGGGAACCCTTGCCCGAGGGCGAGCATCTCCCGAGAGGGCAGGTGGCACTGGCCACCAGCTTCCTTCCCTCCGGAGTCGATCTGGCGGTCGGCATCGGCGCCACCACGTTCCCCCGGTTCGCGAACGACATCTGGCACACCGAGCTGCGCGCCGAGGACGGCACCCATCCGCTGCCCGACGCCGACGACCGCCGGGGCACCTGGAACGTGGTGTCGGCAGCGCCGCAGCCGAGCCGGCTGCGTATCACGCTCGTCGGCGAGGTCCCCATCGACATCTGGCCGGACGCCACCATCAGGGTCGACCTACATCTCACCCCGACGGTCGAAGACGGTGTCGTCGGGTTCGGGCTCGACATCGACACCGACGTCGACACCGGCATCCTGGGTGACCTGTTCGCCGGCTTCCTCGGGGGACTCCTCGGCTTGCTGTTGGGGGCGCTGACCGGAGGGGCACTGCTTCCCTTCACCGTCGGCGGCTTCGTGGCCGGGGTGCTGGTCCTCGAGATCGCCGAGGTGGTGGTGGCCGGCATCGTCACGCGCACCATCAAGGCCCGAATCGACGACGAGCCGGTGCCGCCACCGGTGACCTGCGACGACGGCGTGGTGGTGCTCGCCCTGCCCGGCGACGACGACGGCGGCTTCGCCCTGGGGGCCCTCGACGCCG
>JBOGHG010000012.1:0-34239 GCA_050744525.1 Acidimicrobiales bacterium
CGCGACAACCTCGTGCACTGGGTGCCCTTTCCGGCACCCTGACGGCCCAACATCACGAGCCGCACCCCGGCGGTCACCGGGGCGGTCCTTCCATCACTCGAGAGCACCCCAGGCCGCCTTCCTGGGGGAAGGTCACTGCAGGAACCCTTCGTAGTTGCGCATCATCAGCTGGCTGTCGATCTGCTTCATCGTCTCGAGCGCCACACCCACGGCGATGAGGATGGACGTACCCCCGAAGGCGAACGCGTTGACGTCGGCGAGCGCCAGCAGCAAGGTCGGCAGCAGGGCGATGGCGGCGATGAACAGCGCACCCGGCAGCGTGATCCGGGCCAGGATCCGCGACAGGTAGCGCTCGGTCTGCGGACCGGGACGGATGCCGGGAATGAACCCGCCCTGCTTGCGGATGGTGTCGGCCTGCTTGTGGGGGTCGAACATGATGGCCGTGTAGAAGTAGGCGAAGCCGATGATCAGCAGGCCGTACAGGACCATGTAGAAGGCCGAGTCCTGCTGCAGCAGGTTGTCGTCGACCCAGCGCTGCACCGTGACCCCCCAGCTGCCCTCGCCGGAGGGCAGCACCTGGGTGGCCAGCGCCGGCAGGTAGAGCACCGAGCTGGCGAAGATGATCGGCACGACGCCCGACTGGTTGACCTTGAGCGGGATGTACGTGCTCTGGCCGCCGTACATCCGGCGGCCGACGACGCGCTTGGCGAACTGCACCGGGATGCGCCGCTGGCCGTTCTCGATGAACACGATGCCGACCAGCACCGCCAGGAACAGGATGACCAGCGGGATCAGCAGCCCCAGGCCGCGTTCGGCGTTGATCTGTGCGAACTGCGAGGGGATGCTCGACACCACGCTGGCGAAGATGAGCAGTGACATGCCGTTGCCGATGCCGCGCTGCGTGATGAGCTCGCCCATCCACATCAGGAGCGCAGTGCCGGCCGTGAGCACGACCACGACCAGCAGCACGTTGGGCGCCGTGAAGTCGGGCAGGACGTCGATGCCCGTGGGGTTGCCGCCACCACCCAGCAGGCCGCCGCCGCCGTTGTGGAACAGGAACGCCAGCGCCGTCGACTGCAGCACCGCGATGGAGATCGTGAGGTAGCGGGTCCACTGCGTGATCTTCCGCTGCCCGATCGCCCCCTGTTGCTGCCACTCCTCGAGCTTGGGGATCACCACGGTGAGGATCTGCATGATGATCGAGCTCGTGATGTAGGGCATGATCCCCAGGGCGAACACCGCGAAGTTCGTCAGCCCCTGGCCGGAGAACAGCTGCAGGTAGGCCAGGATGCCGCCGGAGTCCTCGGCCTGGCGGCGCAGCTGATCGACGGCATCGATGTCGATGCCGGGGGCCGGCACGAAGGACCCGAAGCGGTAGAGGGCGATGATGGCCAGCGTGAACAGGATCTTGTTCCGCAGGTCGGCGACCCTGAACATGTTCCACAGGCTGGACAGCACGGTCGGTTCTCCCCTTGGGCGATGTCAGCTGAGCGCAGGGGGCTCAGCGGTGCCGGGTACGCCAGTGTGGTTCGTCGGCACGAGCCAGTCGTAATCGGTGGATACGGGCAAGGTAACGGGGACGACGGGTGATCGGGGTGCGCGGTGGGAAGGCTCTTCCTCCCCTCGGAGGGGCTACCGGTTGGCGAACTGGTTGCCCTTGGCGGGCGGGCGACGGTCGCCCCAGGGCTTCGGAATCACTTCGACGCTGCCGCCGGCGTCGCGGATGGCCTGCTCGGCGGAGCGGGAGAACGCGTGGGCCTTGACGGCGACCTTCCGGGTGAGCTCGCCGCGTCCCAGCACCTTGACCAGGGCGCCCTTGTGGGTGAGGCCCTTGGCGTGCAGCGACTCGGGCGTGATCTCGTCGAGGTCGGATCCTTCGATCGTGTCGAGGTTGATGGCCTGGTACTCGACACGGAACGGGTTGTTGAACCCCTTCAGCTTGGGCACCCGCATGTGCAGCGGCATCTGGCCGCCCTCGAAGTTGGTGGGCACGGTGTTGCGGGCCTTCAGGCCCTTGGTGCCCCGGCCGGCGGTCTTGCCGCCCCTGCCACCGATGCCGCGCCCGACGCGCTTGCGGCTCTTGGTCGAGCCCGGCGCAGGCTTGAGGTGGTGGACCTTGATGGTCATGGCTTGCTCTCTCGGCTGGTCGTGGTCTCGGCGGCCGCCTTCTTCGCCGTCGCCTTCCTAGCAGCGGTCGTCTTCCTGGCGGCAGGCGTCTTCTTGGCAGTCGCCTTCTTGGCAGTCGTCTTCTTGGCAGTCGCCTTCTTGGCAGTCGTCTTCTTGGCGGCGGGCGCCTTCTCGGCGGCGGGCGCCTGCTTCGCCGCCGGCGCCGCCTCGGCCTCCTCGTCGACCGTGATCATGTGGGGAACCTTGGCGATCATCCCCCGGATCTCGGGACGGTCGGGCAGCGTGTTGGACTTGCCGATGCGGCCCAGCCCCAGGGCCCGCAGGGTGCCCCGGTGCTTGGGCTTGGCACCGATCGACGAACGGACCTGGGTCACGACGAGGTCCATCACGCCGGCACCTCGGGTTGCTCGGTGCGGGCGCGCTCGCTCTCGCGGTAGGCGCCGACCAGGGCAGCGGGGAACAGCTCGTCGGCCGAGAGGCCCCGCAACCGGGCGACCTCGTCGGGGCGCTTGAGCGCCTTCAGGCCGGCGATGGTGGCGCGGGCCACGTTGATGTGGTTGGACGAGCCGAGCGACTTGCACAGCACGTCCCTGATGCCGGCCTCCTCGAGGATGGCCCGGGCGGCGCCACCGGCGATCACGCCGGTACCGGGGGCCGCGGGCTTGATGAGCACGCGGCCGGCACCGGTCTCGCCGATCACGGGGTGCACGATGGTGGTGCCCGCCAGCGGCACCTTGAAGAGGCTCTTGCGGGCCTCCTCGGTGCCCTTCTGGATGGCGAGGGGCACCTCCTTGGCCTTGCCGTAGCCCAGGCCGACGCGGCCGTTGCCATCGCCGATCACGACCAGAGCGGTGAACGAGAACCGCCGGCCGCCCTTGACCACCTTGGCCACGCGGTTGATGTTGATCACACGGGACTCGTGCAGCGTGGCGTCGCCCGACGCCCGCGGGTTCTCGCGGGGTTCGCGCTCGCGGGGGGGACGGGGGCCACGGTTGCCGGATCCGTTGGGCATCAGAACTCCAGTCCTGCTTCACGCGCCGCCTCGGCCACGGCCGCGACCCGGCCGTGGTAGAGGAAGCCGCCTCGATCGAACACCACCCTGTCCACACCGGCGTCCCGGGCGCGCTGGGCCACGAGCTGGCCGACCCGCTTGGCGGCGTCCTTGTTGGACGTGCCGCCGCTCTGCAGGTCGCGCTCGAGCGTCGACGCCGCCACCAGGGTGCGGCCGGCACGGTCGTCGATGACCTGGGCGGAGATGTGCTTGCTGGAGCGGAACACGGCCAGGCGCGGGCGCTCGGCGGTGCCCCGCACGTGCTTGCGGACCCGGGCGTGCCGCTTGATCCGGGCGTCTCGCTTGTACTTGGCGCTGTTCATGATGATCCTCTGCGCTACTTCCCGGCCTTGCCGGCCTTGCGCTGGACGTACTCGCCGGCGTAGCGCACGCCCTTGCCCTTGTAGGGCTCGGGCTTGCGCCACGCCCGGATGTCGGCGGCCACTTGGCCGACCGACTCCTTGTCGATGCCGCTCACGACGATGCGGTTGGGGGCCGGCACCTCGAAGGTGATGCCCTCGGGCGCCTGGACGTTCACCGGGTGGCTGAAACCGAGCGCCAGCTCGATCGCGGCCGGCCCCCGGGCGGTGGCCCGGTAGCCGACGCCCACGATCTCGAGCTCCTTGGTGAAGCCCTGGGTGACGCCCACGACCATGTTGTTGACGAGCGAGCGCACCAGGCCGTGCATGGCCCGGTTCTGGCGCTCGTCGTCGGGTCGCTCGACCACCAGCGCCTCGCCGTCCTGCCGGACGGTGATGCTGCCGGGGATGTCGCGCTCGAGGGCGCCCTTCGGGCCCTTCACCAGGACGTGACGGTCGGAGATCGTCACGTCGACGCCGCGGGGCACGGGGATCGGTGACTTACCGATTCGGGACATGTATCTGCCTCACTGCCTCACCAGACGAAGCACAGGACCTCGCCGCCGACCCGGCGCCTGCGCGCCTCGCGGTCGGACAGCAGTCCCTCGCTCGTCGACAACACCGCCACCCCGAGCCCGCCGAGGACGCGAGGCACCTGGTTGGACTTGGAGTAGACGCGCAGCCCCGGCTTCGACACCCGGCGGATGCCGGAGATCGTGCGGGCGCGCTCGGGGCTGTACTTCATCCTGACCTGCAGCGTGCGGCCCGGCCGGTCGGGGGTTTCCTCGACGGCGAAGCCGTCGATGTAGCCCTCCCGCTGGAGCACGCCCGCCAGCGCCTCCTTGAGCTTGGACGACGGCATGCGCACCTCGTCGTGCATCGCGATGTTGGCGTTGCGGATCCGGGTGAGCATGTCGGCGATGGGGTCGGTCATCGTCATGTCGCGTCGCCTCCCCTCACCAGCTCGCCTTGGTCACGCCGGGCAGCTCCCCCGCGTGCGCCAGCTCGCGCAGGCACACCCGGCAGAGACCGAACTTGCGGAACACCGAGCGCGGCCGCCCGCAGCGGCGGCACCGGGTGTAGGCGCGCACCTTGAACTTGGGCTTGCGCTGCTGCTTGTTGATGAGCGCTTTCTTCGCCATTGCTTATTGACCTTCGCGTCGGAACGGGAAACCCATGGCCAACAGGAGCGCCCTTCCCTCGGCGTCCGTGGTCGCCGTGGTCACGACGGTGATGTCCATGCCACGGGGCTGGTCGATGCTGTCGTAGTCGATCTCGGGGAAGACGAGCTGCTCGGTCAGGCCGAACGTGTAGTTACCGTGACCGTCGAAGCTCCGGGGGTTGAGGCCGCGGAAGTCGCGGATCCGGGGAATGGCGATCGAGATGAGCCGATCGAGGAACTCCCACATGCGATCGCCCCGCAGGGTGACCTTGGCGCCGATGGCGTTGCCCTCACGCAGCTTGAAGCCCGCGATCGACTTGCGGGCCCGCGTGACCAGCGGCTTCTGGCCGGTGATCACCGCGAGGTCGCGCTGCGCACCCTCGAGCAGCGAGGCCTGTGCCGTGGCGTCGCCGACACCCATGTTGACGACGATCTTCTCGAGCCTGGGGGCCTGCATGATGTTGTCCAGGCCCAGCCCGCGCTGCAGCTCCGCGCGCAGTGTCTCGTTGTAGCGGACCTTGAGGCGCGGCACGGTGTGCTCCTGGGTGGCGGTTGCCTCGCTCACGAGATCTCACCTCCACACTTCTTGCAGACCCGGACCTTCTGGCCCGAAGGATCGATCTTGTAACCCACCCGCGTCGGCTTGCCGCACGACGGGCACACCAGGGCGACGTTGGACACCGGCAGGGGCATGTCCCTGTCGATGATCCCGCCCTGCTGGGTGGCGCGGGTGGGGCGTTGGTGCTTGCGGGCGACGTTGACCCCGTCGACGATCACCTTGCCGGTCGCGGGGATGGCGCGCATGACCTCGCCCTCCTTGCCGCGGTCCTTGCCGCTGAGCACACGGACCCGGTCGCCCTTGCGGATCTTCAGTCCTGCCATCACACGACCTCGGGTGCCAGGGAGACGATCTTCATGAACCGCTTCTCGCGCAGCTCGCGGCCCACGGGGCCGAAGATGCGGGTCCCGCGGGGGTTGCGCTCATCGGTGATGAGCACGGCGGCGTTCTCGTCGAAGCGGATGTAGCTGCCGTCGGGGCGGCGGCGCTCCTTGTTGGTGCGGACGACCACGCACCGCACGACGTCACCCTTGCGGACGGCGGCGCCGGGAATGGCGTCCTTCACGGTGGCCACGAAGATGTCGCCGATCGAGGCGTAGCGGCGGCGGGAGCCGCCGAGCACCTTGATGACGAGCACCTCCTTGGCGCCGCTGTTGTCGGCGACCTTGAGTCGCGACTCCTGCTGGATCATCGGCTACTTAGCCCTCTCCAGGATCTCGACGAGCCGCCAGCGCTTCTGCTTCGACAGCGGCTTGGTCTCGGCGATGCGGACGCGATCGCCCACACGCAGCTCGTTGTTCTCGTCGTGCGCGTAGAGCCGGCTGGTCCGGACCATCGTCTTGCGGTACAGCGGGTGGGGCTTGCGCGTGGTCACGACGACGACGGCGGTCTTGTCCATGGCGGTCGACGCCACGACCCCCTCGCGTACCTTGCGCGCCCCGCGGGCCTCGGTGGTCACGGTGCCCTCGGACATCACGCGGTCTCCTCTTGAAGGGCCTCGGCGGCGGCGATCTCACGGGCCCGGAGCTCGGTCTCGAGTCGGGCGATGTCCTTGCGCACCTGGCCGATGCGGGCGTAGTTGCTGAGCTGGCCGGTGGCGAGCTGGAAGCGCAGCTTGAACAGCTCGTCCCTGGTCTCGCGCACGCGGTCGATGAGGCTGCCGTCGTCGAGATCGTGGAAGCTATCGCGGGGCATCTACAGCGCCTCCTCCTTGGTGACGAAGCGGGCCTTGATCGGCAGCTTCTGGATGGCCCGCTCGATGGCGGCGCGGGCGACGGCGGCGTCGGGGTAGGAGAGCTCGAACAGCACCCTCCCCGGCTTGACCACGGCCACCCAGCGCTCGGGGTTGCCCTTGCCCGACCCCATGCGGGTCTCGGCGGGCTTCTGGGTGACGGGCTTGTCGGGGAAGACGTTGATCCAGACCTTGCCACCGCGCTTGATGTGGCGGGTCATGGCGATGCGGGCGGCCTCGATCTGGCGGGCGGTGATCCATCCGGGCTCGAGCGCCTGGATGCCGAACTCGCCGAAGTTGACCTCGGTGCCGCCCTTGGCGACGCCGGTCATCCGACCGCGGTGGTGCTTGCGGTGCGCGACCTTGCGCGGCATCAACATCTACTCGTCCTCCGGACGGAAGTGGGGCGTCTCGTGGTGGTCGTGCACCCGGCGCTCGATCTCTTCCTCCTCGGCCAGCAGCCGCTCGAGCTCGGGGTCGGCCTCCTTGATGAGGGGTTCGTGCTCGGCCGGCTCCTGGGTCTCGGCGACCTCGGCGGGACGGCGGCGGCCCGCAGCCGACGACACGACCCGGCGGCCCGCACCGGCCGGAGCACCCGCGCCCGACGTCTCCCCCACGGCCATCGCCGCCTCGCGGGAGATCTTGTCCTGGCTCTGCGACTTGTAGGGCAGCACATCGCCCTTGTAGAGCCACACCTTCACGCCGATGCGTCCGGCGGTGGTGCGGGCCTCACGGAAGCCGTAGTCGATGTCGGCACGCAGGGTGTGCCGCGGCACCCGGCCCTCGAGGTAGCTCTCGGTGCGCGCCATCTCCGAGCCCCCCAGCCGCCCGGAGCACTGCACCTGGATGCCCTGCGCTCCTGCCTTCTGGGCGTTCTGCACGGCCCGCTTCATGGCGCGGCGGAAGGCGACCCGGGCGGAGAGCTGGTCGGCCACGCCCTGGGCGATGAGGGCGGCGTCGAGCTCGGGCTGCTTGATCTCCTGGATGTTGAGCTGCACCTTGGGGTTGCCGGTGATCTTGGCCAGGCCCGCGCGCAGGCGGTCGGCCTCGCTGCCCCGGCGCCCGATGACGATGCCCGGGCGGGCGGTGTGCACGTCGATGCGCAGGCGATCGCGGGTGCGCTCGATCTCGACCCTGCTGATGGCGGCATGGGGTAGCTCGCTCATCAGGTAGTCGCGGATCTTCCAGTCCTCGATGACGTTGTCGCTGTACTCGTCGCGGTCGGCGAACCAGCGGGACTTCCAGTCGGTGGTGACGCCGAGCCGGAAGCCGTACGGGTTGACTTTTTGACCCATTACTTGTTCTCCTCGACGTCGTCGCCGTCCTGCGGCTCGTCCGCGTCTTCCGCTGCCTCTCCGTCCGCCGCGGCCTCCTCTGCTTCTTCGACCATCTCGTCGGTGGGCTCCCCGTCGGCCTCGGGCTCCTCGGGCCGTGTCTCGATCGGCTCGGCTTCGGGCTCCTCCGAGGCCACCGTCTCGCCGCGACTGCGGGCGACGCGGGCCCGGCGGGACGCCTGCGCCCGGCGGCCACGACGTCCGGCCGGGGCGGTGGCGCCCGTCGCCTGCCGGGCCTCGACCCGGGCGGCCATCTCGTCGGGCATCGGGGCGACGATGATCGTGATGTGGCAGGTGCGCTTGCGGATGCGCGTGGCCCGGCCTCGGGCCCGTGGGCGCCAGCGCTTGAGCGTCGGGCCCACGTCGGCGTAGCAGGCCGCCACGTAGAGGCTGTCGCCGTCGAGCTCGTCGTTGTGCTCGGCGTTGGCGATGGCAGAGGCGAGCACCTTGGAGATCACGACGCTCGGGCCCCGCTCGGTGAACTGCAGCACCTCGGCCGCCTCGTTCACCGGCAGACCCCGGACGAGGTCGAGGACGGCGCGGGCCTTGGATGCCGAGAACCGGGCGAAGCGGATCTGGGCGCGGGTGCCCGGCCGCTCGTTGGTCCTGGTGCCGACCGGGGTGACCGCCATGGCTCAGCGCCTCCCCCGGGCCGTGCGCTCCTGGCCGGCGTGGTACCGGAACGTGCGGGTGGGAGCGAACTCGCCGAGCTTGTGCCCGACCATCGACTCGGTGACGTACACGGGCACGTGCTTGCGCCCGTCGTGGACGGCCACGGTGTGGCCGACCATGTCGGGGATGATCGTCGACCTACGCGACCAGGTCTTGATGACCTTCTTCTCGCCCTTGGCGTTGAGCTCGTCGACCTTGCGAAGCAGGTGGTCGTCGACGAACGGGCCCTTCTTCAACGAACGCGGCATGGGGTCACCTCCGCGCGCCGCGAGTACGGCGGCGGCGCACGATGAGCTTGTCGGACTGCTTGTTCTTCGGGCGCGTGCGGCCCTCGGTCTGGCCCCACGGTGACACCGGATGGCGCCCGCCCGAGGACTTGCCCTCGCCGCCACCGAGTGGGTGGTCGACCGGGTTCATGGCAACGCCGCGGGTCTGCGGGCGCACGCCCTTCCAGCGGTTACGTCCGGCCTTGCCCACCTTGACCAGCTCGTGCTCGGGGTTGCCGACCTCGCCGACGGTGGCGCGGCAGTCGATCGGCACCCGCCGCATCTCGGTGGACGGCAGGCGCAGGGTGGCGTAGGCCCCCTCCTTGGCCAGCAGCACCACCGATGATCCGGCCGAGCGAGCCATCTTGCCCCCGGCGCCGGGCTTGAGCTCGACGCTGTGCACGGTGGTGCCCACGGGTATGTAGCGCAGCGGCAGGGCGTTGCCGGGACGGATCTCGGAGCCCTGACCGGACTGCAGCAGGTCGCCGACGGCGACGTCACGGGGCGCCAGGATGTAGCGCTTCTCGCCGTCGAGGTAGTGCAGCAGGGCGATGCGGCACGACCGGTTGGGGTCGTACTCGATGGCCGCCACCTTGGCGGGGACGCCGTCCTTGTTGCGGCGGAAGTCGATCACCCGGTAGCGCTGCTTGTGGCCGCCACCGCGGTGCCGGGCGGTCTTGCGGCCGTGCACGTTGCGCCCGCCGGTGGCGGGCTTGGGGTCCACCAGCGATCGCTCCGGACCGCTACGGCTGAGCTCGGAGAAGTCGGCGACCGTCTGGAACCGCCGGCCGGGGCTGGTGGGCTTGCGTTTGCGGAGTGCCATCGCTGAGCCTCTCAGTCCTGGAACAGGTCGATCGAGTCGCCCTCGACGAGGGTGACGATCGCTCGTTTGGTGTCGGGGCGCCTGCCGTAGGTGAACGTGCGCCGGTTGCGCTTGCGCTTTCCGGGGCGGTTGAGGGTGTTCACCTTGGCGACCTTGACGCCGAAGATGTCCTGCACGGCGTCGCGGATCTGCGGCTTGGAGGCGTCGGGATGGACCGTGAAGGTGTAGACGCCGTCCTCCATGAGGGCGTACGACTTCTCGCTCACCACGGGGGAGACGATGATGTCCCTGGCGTCGGTCACGTCTCGCTCCCCTCGGTGGTGTCGGCGTCGGCCGCGGTCTCGACGCCCTCGGCCCCGCTGGCTCGGGGGCCGGGCAGCGACGCCTCGGTGAAGACCACCCAGTCGCTCACGAGCACGTCGTAGGCATTGAGCTCGCCGGTCGACAGGACGTGGACGTCGGGCAGGTTGCGCAGGCTCTTCCAGGCGGCCTCGTCGTCGCGGGTCAGCACGACCAGCACCCGGCCGTCGACCTTGATCGACGAGAGGACCTCGACCGCCCGCCTGGTGCTGGGCGCGTCGATGCCCCAGTCGGCGAGCACCTTGACCCTGTCGTCGGCCATGCGGTCGGAGAGCGCCGACGCCAGGGCCAGGCGGATCATCTTGCGGGGGGTCCGCTGGGCGTAGCTCCGGGGCTTGGGCCCGAGGGCCACGCCGCCGCCCCGCCACTGCGGCGATCGGATCGAACCCTGGCGGGACCGGCCGGTGCCCTTCTGGCGCCAGGGCTTGCCACCACCGCCCCGCACCTCGGCCCGCGTCTTGGTCGACTGGGTGCCGGCCCGGCGGGCGGCGAGCTGGGCGGTCACCACCTGGTGCATGACCGGGATGTTGGGCTCCACGCCGAACAGCGCGTCGTCGACGTCGACGGAGCCGGAGGCCCGGCCGGTGGGTTTGGTGAGCTCGAGGGTCGCCATCGCTACCTTCCCTTGCCCCTGGCGTCGGCCTTGGCCGCGTCCCGGACGAGGACGACGGAACCCTTGGGGCCGGGGACGGATCCCTTCACCAGCAAGAGGTCTCGCTCGGCATCGGCCTCGACGACCGTGAGATTGAGAGTCGTGGTCTTCTGGCCGCCGGACCGGCCAGCCATCCGGGTGCCCCGGAAGACCCGGGAGGGCGTGGCCGCCCCACCGATCGAGCCGGGGGCACGGTGGGCGCGGTGGGTGCCGTGGCTGGCACCCAGGCCGGCGAACCCGTGGCGCTTCATCACGCCGGAGGTTCCCTTGCCCTTGCTGACCGAAGTCACGTCGACCAGCTCGCCCTGGGACAGGACGTCGACACCGATCTCCTGCCCGACCTCGTACTCGCTGACGTCGTCGAGGCGGAGCTCGACCAGCTTGACCCCGGGCTCGACCCCCGCGCGCTCGTACTGGCCGACGATGGGCTTGGTGAGCTTGGAGGCCTTCTTCTGCCCGAAGGTCACCTGGAGCGCGCTGTACCCGTCGCGCTCGTGCGTCTTGACCTGGACCACGCGGCACGGCCGCACGCGCAGGACGGTGACCGGGACGACGCGGTGGTCGTCGTCCCAGACCTGCGTCATGCCGACCTTCTCGCCGACGATCGCTCTCGAGGCCATGGGGTGCGCGTCCTTCTGTGGCTTGTCACACGAACGCTCCGCTCGGGAGTCCCCGGCGGAGCGCGTCTGTCGGTTGTGCCGTACGGTTCCCGACGACGCGGGCCTGCACGGACGTCAGTTGGGACGGGACATGTCCTGCGCGAGCCGAGCGTCGGCCCTGCGCAGGGCCGAATAAATATAGCCACGTTCCCCCATCGGGTCCAACCTGGGCGAACGGCCGGGGGCGATCCCACTGGGACCGTCGCGAGGCTCTACTAGTGCCGTGACCATGAACGTTCGCTCGTCCACGGCGAGTCAGGATCGTTGCTCGCAAGGACGCACGACGAAGGAAGTCACCAGCACTTTCGAGGAGGAGGACGCCGCGAGCAGCGATCCTGGCCGGCGTGGTGGGCGCAAACGTTTGTGGTCACGGCGCTAGCCTCCGTGCGCATGGCTTTCGGACGGCGGAAGCACGACAGCACCAAGAACCGAGACCCGTTCGAGCACCTGGCCGACGAGCGCGACGCCGCCGAGTCGGGCGAACCATGGTTCCTGGGCCCCGACGACGGCCCCGCGCTGGACGTCGAGACCGGGATCTCATCCAACCTGCGCGACGAGGATCTCGAGTAGCACCGGCCGGACCGGGGCCCGGTCGCCTCTCGCGCGCGCCCCGTCGACGCGACCCGGTCTGAGCGTTCTGTCTGGCAGACCGGAAGAGCGCCGGGCGATTCGCAACACGATCGCTAGCAGCGCTGATCGATGTGCCCTATGGTCGCGCAGTGGTCCCGGCTCGCTGGGGGCCGTAGATCCCGGCGATGTCGGGGGTAGGGAAGGACCGGGCCTCCGCAGGGGACGACCACGCCCCCCGGGAGGCGAGAACGACAGCACGGCGTGTCGCCCGGGTCGGGAACCGGCCCGGGCGACACATCCGTCCAATGGATGTGAGGCGAGGTGTGCGGATGCGGGTGTTGCTCGGCTCGGCGCTGCTGCTGGCGCTCGGCACGGCGTGCGGTGGCGACGACGAGCCGGTGGACGCAGAGATGCCAACCCAGACCGACCCGCCGAGTACGCCCACGACGGAAGCGGAGCCGCCGTTGCGCCGGCCGAAGCCGCCCGTCCCGCTCACGCCCACGCCGCCGCCCATCAAGCCACAGTCGGGCCCGACCGACCCCGGGGTTCGGGAGGAGCGGCCCCGCTGAGTTCCTGCCGCGGTTTCGGTGGTCCTGGCAACCAATCCCGCGGCAGGTTTGCGTGGAAACTACGCCTGCTGGATCTTGATCTCGATGTCGACGCCGGCGGGCAGCTCGATGCGCTGCAGCGAGTCGACGGTCTTGGGGCTGGGATCGAGGATGTCGAGCAGGCGCTTGTGGACGCGCATCTCGAAGTGCTCGCGGCTGTCCTTGTCCTTGTGCGGCGAGCGGATGACCGTGTAGCGGTGCTTCTCGGTGGGCAACGGGATCGGCCCCCGGATCGTCGCCTGGGTACGCAGCACGGTCTCGACGATCTTCTTCGTCGACTGGTCGATGACCTCGTGGTCGTACGCCTTCAGGCGGATGCGGATCTTTTGCTTGTCAGCCATCTCACGCTCGCTTGTCAAGGAACAAGAGCGGTTCTGTCGGCGCTCAGGCCCGGTATCAGACCTCAGCGCCGACAGATCGCATTACTTTACTTGATGATTCTGGTGACGCGGCCGGAGCCGACGGTGCGGCCGCCTTCGCGGATGGCGAAGAGGAGGCCTTCGTCCATGGCGATGGGGGCGATGAGTTCGACGGTCATGGCGGTGTTGTCGCCGGGCATGCACATTTCGATGCCTTCGGGGAGCTCGATGGTGCCGGTGACGTCGGTGGTCCGGAAGTAGAACTGGGGCCGGTAGTTGGTGAAGAACGGCTTGTGGCGGCCGCCTTCTTCCTTGGTGAGGACGTACACCTGGGCTTCGAAGTGGGTGTGGGGGGTGATGGACCCGGGCTTGGCCAGGACCTGGCCCCGCTCGACGTCTTCTTTCTTGGTGCCCCGCAGCAACACCCCGATGTTGTCACCGGCCTGGCCCTGGTCCAGCAGCTTGCGGAACATCTCCACCCCGGTGCACACCGTCTTGGCGGTGGGGCGGATGCCCACGATCTCGATCTCGTCTGACACCTTGACGACACCCTGCTCGACCTTGCCGGTCACCACCGTGCCCCGTCCCGTGATCGAGAACACGTCCTCGATCGGCATCAAGAACGGCTTGTCCAGCTCCCGGGTCGGTTCCGGGACCCAGCTGTCCACCGCGTCCATCAACTCGGTGATCCCCGCCGTCCACTGCGGGTCGCCTTCCAGGGCCTTGAGCGCCGAGACCCGCACCACCGGGGTGTCGTCACCCGGGAACCCGTAGTCGGTCAACAACTCCCGGACCTCCATCTCCACCAACTCCAACAGCTCCTCGTCGTCGACCATGTCCACCTTGTTGAGCGCCACCACGATCGACGGCACCCCCACCTGACGGGCCAACAACAGATGCTCCCGGGTCTGGGGCATCGGCCCATCGGTGGCCGCCACCACCAGGATCGCCCCATCCACCTGCGCCGCACCCGTGATCATGTTCTTGATGTAATCCTGATGCCCCGGCATATCCACATGCGCGTAATGCCGGTTCGGGGTCTCGTACTCCACATGCGAGATGTTGATCGTGATCCCCCGCTGCTTCTCCTCCGGCGCCTTATCGATCTGCTCGAACGCCGTGAACTCCACATTCGGGTTCGACTCCGCCAACACCTTCGTAATCGCCGCCGTCAACGTCGTCTTACCATGATCAATATGACCCATAGTCCCAACATTCAAATGCGGCTTCGTCCGCTCAAACTTTTCCTTGGCCATGGCTCGCTTGAACCTCTTTGAACTGGTGAAGTGTGCTGATAACGGAAGTCGTGCTACTCGCCACGCACCCGGGCGACGATCTCTTCTTGCACGGAGGAAGGCGTCTGCTGGTAGCTGTGGAACTGCATCGTGTAGGTGGCACGACCCTGAGTCCGTGAACGCAGGTCGGTAGCGTACCCGAACATCTCTGACAGGGGGACCTGCGCCCGGATCACTTGGCTGTTGCCCCTTTGTTCCATGCCGCCGACGCGACCACGGCGGCTGTTGAGGTCGCCGATCACATCGCCCATGTAGACCTCGGGCGTGACGACCTCGACCGACATGATGGGTTCGAGCAACACGGGGTTGGCCTTGCGGGCCGCGTCCTTGAACACCATCGAGCCGGCGATCTTGAACGCCATCTCCGACGAGTCGACCTCGTGGTACTTGCCGTCCACGAGGGTTGCGCGCACGTCGACGGTGGGATATCCGGCGAGCACACCGGCATCGAGCGACTGCTGGATGCCGGCGTCGACCGCGGGGATGTACTCCTTGGGCACACGCCCGCCGCTGATCTTGTCGACGAATTCGTAGCCGCCACCGGGGCCCAGCGGCTCGAGGTTGATGGAAACCTCGGCGAACTGGCCGGCGCCACCCGTCTGCTTCTTGTGGGTGTAGGTCACCTTGGTGACCGGCAGAGTGATCGTCTCGCGGTAGGCGACCTGGGGCTTGCCGACCGTCGCGTCGACGCGGAACTCACGCAGCATGCGGTCGATGAGCACCTCGAGGTGCAACTCGCCCATGCCGGAGATCACCGTCTGGCCGGTGTCCTGGTCGGTGCGGACCTGGAAGGTGGGATCCTCCTCGGACAGCGCCTGGAGGGCCTTGCTCATCTTCTCCTGGTCGGCCTTGGTCCTGGGCTCGACCGCAACGTGGATCACCGGCTCGGGGAACTCGAGCTGCTCGAGCTGGATCTCGGCACCCGGCGCAGAGAGTGTGTCGCCCGTGCGCGTGTTCTTGAGGCCGATGCCGGCGACGATGTCGCCCGTGAACACGGCGTCGACGTCTTCTCGGTGGTTGGCGTGCATCTTCAGGATGCGGCCGACGCGCTCCTTCCGGCCGGTGGTCGTGTTCACGACCTGCCGCCCCTTCTCGAGGGTGCCCGAGTAGACGCGGAAGTACGTGAGCTTGCCGACGTGCGGGTCGGACATGAGCTTGAACGCCAGCGCCGCGAACGGCTGGTCGTCGGCCGGCTTGCGCTCCAGCTCCTCGTTGCCCTTCATGCTGACGCCGGTGACCGGCGGCAGGTCGATCGGGCTGGGCAGGTAGGACACGATGGCGTCGAGCAGGGGCTGCACGCCCTTGTTCTTGAAGGCGCTGCCGTTGAGGACCGGCACGATCTCGTTCGACAGGGTGCCCGTGCGGATGGCGCGCCGCAGGTCGTCGACGGTGATCTCCTCCTCGGTGACGTACTTCTCGAGGATGACCTCGTCGAACGACGACAGCACGTCGATCAGCTGGTGCCGGTAATCCTGGGCCTGGGCCTCGAGCTCGGCGGGGATCTCCTGGATCTCCCACTTCGCGCCCAGCTCCTCCTCCAGCCAGACGAGCGCCTTCATGCCGAGCAGGTCGATGACGCCGCGGTAGTGCCCCTCGGCGCCGAGGGGCAGCTGGATGACGGCGATGTTGGCCTCGAGCCGCTCGCGGATGGACTCGAGCGCGGCGAAGAAGTCGGCGCCCAGCCGGTCCATCTTGTTGACGAAGCACATGCGGGGCACGTGGTACTTGTTGGCCTGGCGCCACACGGTCTCGGTCTGGGGCTCGACACCGGCGACGGCGTCGAACACGGCCACGGCGCCGTCGAGCACGCGCAGCGAGCGCTCGACCTCGACGGTGAAGTCGACGTGGCCGGGCGTGTCGATGATGTTGATCTGGTAGTCGTCCCAGAACGTCGTGGTCGCGGCGGAGGTGATGGTGATGCCGCGCTCCTGCTCCTGCACCATCCAGTCCATGGTGGCGGCGCCCTCGTGGACCTCACCGATCTTGTAGGTGCGCCCGGTGTAGTAGAGGATCCGCTCGGTCGTGGTGGTCTTGCCCGCGTCGATGTGGGCCATGATCCCGATGTTGCGGACCCGTTCGAGGGCGTTGGTTCGATTCGCCATGAGCTTTGTCTTCTCGCTCGACATGCAGACGACCGAGCTCGCCAGCCCGGTCGTCGGGGGAACCACGCCCCTCAGGGGGCGCCGTCCCCCCGAGTCTGTTGGGGGATTACCAGCGGTAGTGCGCGAAGGCCCGGTTGGATTCGGCCATCTTGTGCGTGTCTTCCTTGCGCTTCACCGACGTGCCGATGCCGTTGTTGGCGTCGACCAGCTCGGCGGCCAGCCGCTCGGCCATGGTGCGCTCGCGGCGCTGCTTGGAGTGCCCGACGATCCAGCGGATGGCCAGCGTGTTGGCGCGACGGGGGCGGACCTCGACCGGCACCTGGTAGGTGGCGCCACCGACGCGGCGGCTCTTCACCTCGAGCTGGGGCTTGACGTTGTCGACCGCCCGCTTGAGCGCCGCCAGGGCGTCGCCGTCGGTGCGCTTGCCGACCATGTCGAGCGCGTCGTAGACGATGCGCTCGGCCGTGGACCTCTTGCCGCGCTGCAGGATCTTGTTGACGATCTGCGTGACGAGCACCGACCGGTAGACCGGGTCGGGCATCAGGTCACGGCGCGGCGCGGGGCCCCTGCGCGGCATGGGATCAGCCTTCCTTCTTGGCGCCGTAGCGGCTGCGGGCTTGCTTGCGGTCGCGCACCCCGGCCGTGTCGAGGGTGCCGCGGATGATCTTGTAGCGGACGCCCGGCAGGTCCTTCACCCGGCCGCCGCGGACGAGGACGATCGAGTGCTCCTGGAGGTTGTGACCCTCACCGGGGATGTAGGCCGTGACCTCGATGCCGCTCGACAGGCGCACGCGGGCGACCTTGCGGAGCGCCGAGTTGGGCTTCTTGGGCGTATGGGTGAACACGCGGGTGCACACGCCGCGGCGCTGGGGCGCGCCCTTGAGCGCCGGCGTCTTCATCTTCGACGTCTTCGACTGGCGGCCCTTGCGGACCAGCTGTTGGATCGTGGGCACTCGTAACCTCGCGGCGGACGAACGGCGTGTTGCTAGAGGGGCGAATCGCAGGTCGACGCGGAGCGTCAAGACCGACAGGACAGCCTACGGGCCGAAGTACCACCACACAACCTGTCAGCCCCAGGGTTTGGCGTCTCTCACGCCGACATATCGGTGTGAGAGACGCCAGAACGAAGATCAGCTGCCAGCGCCGGCTTCGGGATCTCCCTCGCCGGCCGGGCCACCGGCCCGGTCCTCCACCGACGGTAGGCCCACGACGGCGGCCAGGTCGGAGTCGGCCGGGCCGCCCTCGCCCACGCTGGCCTCGTAGGTACCGGTGAGCCACTCGGCGATGCCCTGGTCCTCGCGCTCGGACGACCAGAACTCCATGGGCTGGTACTCGGGGGCCTCGGTGGCGATGTCGCGGTACTCCTCCAGGCCGGTGCCGGCGGGGATGAGCTTGCCGATGATGATGTTCTCCTTGAGGCCGTTGAGCCCGTCGGAGCGGCTCTCGATGGCCGCCTCGGTGAGCACCCGGGTGGTCTCCTGGAACGATGCCGCCGACAGCCACGAGTCCGTGGCCAGCGACGCCTTGGTGATGCCCATCATCACCGGGCGACCCTCGGCGGGCACCTCGGACTCCTGCACCAACCGCTTGTTCTCGTCGGTGTAGGCCTTGGCGTCCACGGCCTCGCCGGGCAGGAACCGGCTGTCGCCGGGCTCCTGCACCACGACCCGCCGGGTCATCTGCCGGACGATCAGCTCGATGTGCTTGTCGTGGATCGACACGCCCTGGTCGCGGTACACCCGCTGGACCTCGGTGACCAGGTACTGCTGGGTCTCGCGCACACCCTTGATCTCCAGTAGCTCCTTGGGGTCACGGGGGCCCTCGACGATGGGATCGCCGGCCGAGATCTCCTGGCCGTCGCTCACCTCGAGGCGGGCCAGCGTGGGCACCGTGTAGGAGTGCTCGCCACCGTCGTCGGCGACGACGGTGATGACCCGGCCGCGGCCCTCGTCCTCGGCGATGCGGACCACGCCCGAGATGTGCGACAGCGTGGCCTTGCCCTTCGGCGACCGGGCCTCGAACAGCTCGACCACGCGGGGCAGACCACCGGCGATGTCGGACCCGGCGATGCCGCCGGTGTGGAACGTCCGCATCGTGAGCTGCGTGCCGGGCTCGCCGATCGACTGGGCGGCGATGACGCCCACGGCCTCGCCGAGCTCGATGGTGCGGCCCGTCGCCAGCGACCGGCCGTAGCAGCGGGCGCAGACGCCGAAGTCGGCCTGGCAGGTGAGGACCGAACGCACCCGCACGCGGTCGAGCTTGGGATCGTCGCGCAGCGCGACCATCTCGTCCTCGCCGAGGACGGTGCCGGCCTCGAGGGTCTTGCCGGCCAGCTCCTCGTGCGGGTTCTCGGGCGACAGGTCGACGTCGACGGCCAGCGTGCGGCCGAAGAGGCGGGTCTCCAGGTAGGAGCGCCGCCCGGCCTGGTCGGGCGCGACCGCCTCGACCCAGAGGCCGCGCGCCGGCTCGCCCTCGCGCTGGCAGTCGGCCTCGCGGACGATCAGCTCCTGCGCCACGTCGACCAACCGGCGGGTCAGGTAACCCGAGTCGGCCGTCCGTAGCGCGGTGTCGACCAGACCCTTCCGGGCGCCGGGCGTGGCGATGAAGTACTCGAGCATCGACAAGCCCTCACGGAAGTTGGACTTGATCGGCCGAGGGATCATGTCGCCGCGGGGGTTGGCCACCAGGCCACGCATGCCGGCGATCTGGCGCACCTGCATCATGTTCCCGCGTGCACCCGAGCCCACCATCATGTCGATGGGGTTGAACTGCTCTGACTGGAGGCCCGTCTCCATGGCCGAGCGCACCTCGTCGGTGGCGTTGGTCCAGATCTCGACTTCCTTCTGGCGCCGCTCGCCGTCGGTGATGATGCCGCGGCGGAATTGGGTCTCGACCTTCTCGGCTTCCTTCTCGTAGCGCTCGAGGATGCCCTTCTTCTCTGCCGGGGTCTTGACGTCCTCGACGGAGATCGTGAGGCCCGAGCGGGCGGCGTAGTTGAAGCACAGGTCCTTGAGCCGGTCGAGGCTGTCCTGCACCACCGACTTGGGGTAGTCGCGCGCCAGGTGGTCGACGATGTCGCCCATGTCCTTCTTCTTGACGGGCTCGTCGACGAAGCCGAAGCCGAGCGGCAGCGCCCGGTTGAAGAGCATGCGCCCGACCGTCGTCTCCCGGTAGAGCGGCTTGACGGAATCGATGTCAGCGGGATCGCGCAGGTCCGCTTCGATCTCCTCGCGGATCTCCCGCTTCGACAGCCGCACCCTGACCCTGGCGTGCAGGTCGACCTCGTCGGCGTCGTAGGCCCGCTCCATCTGGGCTCGGTTGCCGAACACCCGGCCCTCGCCCTTGGCCCCCGCCACCTCCTCGGTGAGGTAGTAGGCGCCGATCACCATGTCCTGGGTCGGCGTGACCAGCGGGCGGCCGTGGGCCGGCGACAACACGTTGTTGGCCGACAGCATGAGCACCCGGCTCTCGGCCTGAGCCTCCGAGGACAGGGGCAGGTGGACCGCCATCTGGTCGCCGTCGAAGTCGGCGTTGAACGCGGTGCACACCAGCGGGTGGATCTGGATGGCCTTGCCCTCCACGAGCACCGGCTCGAACGCCTGGATGCCGAGGCGGTGCAGCGTGGGCGCACGGTTGAGGAGCACGGGGTGCTCCTTGATGACCTCGTCGAGCACGTCCCACACCTGGGGACGCCGGCGCTCGACCATGCGCTTGGCCGACTTGATGTTCTGCGCCAGCTCGCGGTCGACGAGCGCCTTCATCACGAAGGGCTTGAACAGCTCGAGGGCCATGAGCTTGGGCAGGCCGCACTGGTGCAGCTTGAGCGTCGGGCCCACCACGATGACCGAGCGGCCCGAGTAGTCGACGCGCTTGCCCAGCAGGTTCTGGCGGAACCGGCCCTGCTTGCCCTTGAGCATGTCGGATAGCGACTTGAGCGGGCGGTTGCCCGGGCCGGTGACCGGCCGGCCGCGGCGGCCGTTGTCGAACAGGGCGTCGACGGCCTCCTGCAGCATGCGCTTCTCGTTGTTGACGATGATCTCGGGGGCACCGAGATCGAGCAGCCGCTTCAGGCGGTTGTTGCGGTTGATGACCCGGCGGTACAAGTCGTTGAGGTCGGACGTTGCGAAGCGGCCACCGTCGAGCTGCACCATCGGCCGCAGCTCGGGCGGGATGACCGGCACGACGTCGAGGATCATCGCCCGCGGGTCGTTGACACGCTTGTCGTGGTCGTCGCGACGGTTGAACGCCGAGACGATCTTGAGCCGCTTGATGGCCTTCTGCTTGCGCTGGGCCGACAGCGGGCGCCCACCGGTGGTGGGGTCGATCTGGTCCTTGAGCTTGGCCTCTTCTTCGTCGAGATCGATCCGATTGATGAGCTGCTTGAGCGCGTCGGCGCCCATCCCGCCGTCGAAGTAGTCGCCGTAGCGGTCCTTGAGCTCGCGCCACAGCATCTCGTCTTCGATGATCTTGCGCGGGTGCAGGTCCCGGAACTCGTCGAAACTGCGCTGCACGAGGTCGAGCTCCTCGTCGTAGCGCTCCCGGATGGCGGTCAGGTCCTTGTCGACGGCCTTCTGGCGGCTACGGATGTCGGACTCCTTGGCGCCCTCGGCCTCGAGCGCGGCGACCTCGTTCTCGAGCTCCTCCATGCGCTTGGCCAGCTCGAGCTCGCGTTCGCGCACGATCTCGTCCTTCTCGGCGTTGAGCTCGTTCTCGAGGTTGGACAGGTCCTCGTGACGCTTGTCGACATCGACCCAGGTGACCAGGTTTGCGGCGAAGTAGATGACCTTCTCCAACTGCTTGGCCTTGAGCTCCTCACGCACGTCGGTGCCCGACAGCAGGTAGGCCAGCCACGACCGCGTGCCGCGCAGGTACCAGATGTGGACGACCGGGGCGGCCAGCTCGATGTGACCCATGCGCTCGCGGCGCACCTTGGAGCGCGTCACCTCGACGCCGCAGCGCTCGCAGATGATGCCCTTGAAGCGCACGCGCTTGTACTTGCCGCAATAGCACTCCCAGTCCTTGGTGGGACCGAAGATCTTCTCGCAGAAGAGCCCGTCCTTCTCGGGCTTGAGCGTGCGGTAGTTGATGGTCTCCGGCTTCTTGACCTCGCCGTTCGACCACATGCGAATCGTGTCCGCGGTCGCGAGACCGATGCGGAGCTGACTGAAGTCGTTCACATCAAGCATTGGTTGCTCCGTTCGCCGCTGCGTGGCGGCGGTTCGAGGAGGTGCTGTCGTCGTTCGGTCTTGGTCGGACGGGAGTTGCGATGGCCGGCACGATCAGAAGCTCGTCCGCTGGCGGCGGCGCTCGTCTTCCTCGTCGCTGCCCCGCTCGGGCCGGCTCAGGTCGATGCCGAGCTCCTCGGCGGCACGGAACACGTCCTCGTCGAGCTCGCGCATCTCGATCTCCTCGCCCGTCTGGGCCAGCACCTCGACGTTGAGGCACAGCGCCTGCATCTCCTTGATCAGCACCTTGAAGCTCTCGGGGATGCCGGGCTCGGGGATGTTCTCGCCCTTGACGATGGCCTCGTACACCTTGACCCGGCCCAGCACGTCGTCGGACTTGATGGTCAGCAGCTCCTGCAGGCAGTAGGCGGAGCCGTAGGCCTCTAGGGCCCACACCTCCATCTCGCCGAAGCGCTGGCCGCCGAACTGCGCCTTCCCGCCCAGCGGCTGCTGGGTGATCATCGAGTACGGGCCGGTCGACCGGGCGTGGATCTTGTCGTCGACCAGGTGGGCGAGCTTGAGGATGTAGACGTAGCCCACGGTGATGGGCCGGTCGTAAGGCTCGCCGGTGCGGCCGTTGTAGAGGATCGTCTTGCCGTCGGGCTGGATCAGCCGGCCGCCGTCGTCGGTCTCGGGCCGCAGGTTCTCGAAGATCGTGCGGATCGTCGGGTGCTTGCCGGCCTCCTCGACCTCGTCCCAGTGGGCGCCGTCGAACACCGGCGTGGCGATGAGGGTCGCCGGCTGCGTGGTCGGGCGGGTCTTGGCCTCGGTGCCCCGGACGGGCTCGTCGCCCACCGCGTGGCCGTTGACCTGCCAGCCCCAGCGGGCCGCGTAGCCGAGGTGGGCCTCGAGCACCTGGCCCACGTTCATGCGGGATGGGACGCCGAGTGGGTTCTGGATGATGTCGATGGGGGTGCCGTCGGCCAGGTGCGGCATGTCCTCGACCGGGAGGATCTTGGAGATGACGCCCTTGTTGCCGTGGCGTCCGGCCAGCTTGTCGCCGACCGAGATCTTGCGCTTCTGGGCGACGTAGACCTTGACCAACTCGTTGACGCCCGGGGGCAGCTCGTGGCCGTCCTCTCGGCGCTGGACCCGCACGTCGATGACCTTGCCGTTCTCGCCGTGGGGCACTTTGAGCGAGGTGTCGCGCACCTCGCGGGCCTTCTCGCCGAAGATGGCCCGCAGCAGGCGCTCCTCGGGGGTGAGCTCGGTCTCGCCCTTGGGGGTGACCTTGCCCACCAATACGTCGCCGGCGTCGACCTCGGCGCCGATGCGGATGATGCCGCGCTCGTCGAGGTCCTTGAGGATGTCCTCGGACAGGTTGGGGATGTCGCGGGTGATCTCCTCGGGGCCCAGCTTGGTGTCGCGGGCATCGATCTCGTGCTCGTGGATGTGGATCGACGTGAGCACGTCGTCGCGCACCAACCGCTCGGAGATGATGATGGCGTCCTCGAAGTTGTAGCCCTCCCACGGCATGAACGCCGTGAGCAGGTTCTTCCCGAGGGCCAGCTCGCCGTTGTCGGTGGACGGCCCGTCGGCGAGGATGTCGCCGCGCTTGAAGGAGTCGCCCTCGCGCACCCGCGGCTTCTGGTTGATGCAGGTGTCCTGGTTGGACCGCTCGAACTTGAGCAGCTTGTAGACCCGCCTGCCGAGCTTGCGGTACTCGACCGTGATGAGGTCGCCCGACACCTCGGTGGCCACGCCGTCGTCGTCGGCGATGATCATGTCCGCAGCGTCGCGGGCGGCCCGGACCTCGACGCCCGTGCCGATGTAGGGGGCCTCGGCCCGGACCAGCGGCACGGCCTGCTTCTGCATGTTGGCGCCCATGAGCGCCCGGTTGGCGTCGTCGTGCTCGAGGAACGGGATGAGCGCGGTGCCCACCGAGACGATCTGCTTGGGTGACACGTCCATGAGCTGGACCTCTTCGGGCGGCACCGCGGAGATCTCGGTGGTGGCGGCGAAGTAGGTCTCGCGCTCGAGCTGGGCCCGCAGGTTCTCCAGGGTGGCGGCCTGCGGCGACCGCCGCACCAGCACCCGGTCGTTGCGGAAGGCGTTGTTGGCCTTGAGCGGCTCGTTGGCCTGGGCGACGACGTAGTCCTCTTCCTCGTCGGCGGTGAGGTAAACCACGTCATCGGTCACCTTGCCCTTGACGACCTTGCGATAGGGCGACTCGATGAAGCCGAAGTCGTTGACCCGGGCGAAGGTGGACAGGGCGCCGATCAGGCCGATGTTGGGACCCTCGGGGGTCTCGATGGGGCACATGCGGCCGTAGTGGCTGAAGTGGACGTCGCGGACCTCGAAGCCGGCCCGCTCCCGCGACAGGCCACCCGGGCCCAGCGCCGACAGGCGGCGCCGGTGGGTGAGGCCGGACAACGGGTTGACCTGGTCCATGAACTGGGAGAGCTGGCTGGTGCCGAAGAACTCCTTGATGGCGGCCACGACCGGCCGGATGTTTATGAGCGTCTGGGGCGTGATGGCCTCGACGTCCTGCGTGGTCATGCGCTCGCGGACCACCCGCTCCATGCGGGACAGGCCGATGCGCACCTGGTTCTGGATCAGCTCGCCCACCGAGCGGATGCGCCGGTTGGCAAAGTGGTCCTGGTCGTCGAGGCGGTAGCCCGGCTCGGCGTTGACCAGGTGGAGCAGGTAGGTGAGGGTGGCCAGTACCTCGCAACGGCTGAGGACCGACTGGCCTGGCCCGGGCCGATCGATCAGGCCGCGCTCCTCGAGCATGGGGAACAGCCCGCCCAGCTTCTCGACCTCGGGGCCGAGCTTGCGGTCGAGCTTGTAGCGCCCGACCCGCGACAGGTCGTAGCGGCGCGACTCGAAGAAGGCGTTGCGGAAGTACACCCGGGCGGACTCCACCGACGGCGGCTCGCCGGGCCGAGCCCGCTTGTAGATCTCGACCAGGGCCTCGTCCTGGGTGGGGGCGACGTCGCGGTCCTTCTCCCACTGGCCCTCGAGGAACGGGAACTGGCGCACGAAGGCGTCGAGGAAGCCGGGGGCGTTCTCCTCGTCGTAGCCGAGGGCGCGGAGCAGCACGAACAGGCTCAGGCGGCGCTTACGGGCGACGCGGGTGCCGGCCGTCACGTCCTTGCCCGGCTTCTGCTCGACGTCGAACTCGATCCACTCGCCGCGGTAGGGGTGGATCGTGCCCTTTACCAGCTGGTGCTTGGCCAGGTTGCGGAGGCGGTAGCGCTCGCCGGGTTCGAAGATGACGCCAGGCGACCGGACGAGCTGGCTGACCACGACCCGCTCGGTGCCGTTGATCACGAACGTGCCCTTGTCGGTCATCATGGGGAAGTCGCCCATGAAGACCGTCTGCTCCTTGATCTCACCGGTCGAGGCATTGACGAACCGGGCGCGCACGAAGATGGGCGCCGAGTACGTCATGTCCTTTTCCTTGCACTCCTCGACGGAGAACTTGGGCGGCGGGCGCAGGTCCTCGTCGTCGGGGTCGAACTCCAGCTCGAGCTGCAGGGTCTCGGTGAAGTCCTTGATGGGGGAGATGTCGGCGAACGTCTCCTTGAGCCCCTGTTGGAGGAACCAGTCGAACGACTTCCGCTGGATCGCGATCAGGTCGGGGAGAGGGAGGGCCTCCTCGATGTTCGCGAACGAATACCGATCCCGGATGCGAGTGGACAACGAATCACTCCTCAAAGGGTCCGGTCGACACCTCGGAGCCCTGACGCACCACGGAGCCACGACCAAGCCGGTGACGACGATGAACCGTGCGCGGGCGCGCCCCAACCACTCTCAGAGTCGCGAAAGCGGAACCGAAGGCGCACGGCAACTGCCCATGCTAGGGCAGGACGGGCGTGAACACAACCCGCGAGACGGCACACCTGACCGGGGGTGCCACGATCGTCACCCCGGACGGGCCGAAAGGCTGCGGGCAGGGTAAGCCCCCGGGACGGATTGGTCAAGGGTGAGGGTCTGATGGGGCTCCGCGAAGGGATCGTCGACCGGCTGACTGCGCTGCTCGGAGGGCCGGTGCGGGTGGTGGACACCCTGGTCGACCACGACGAGCGGTGTGTGCTCGAGCTGGTGTTGCCCGACGGTCGCCCGGTCGTGGCCAAGTGTGTCGTCGACCCGGTCCGGGCCGATGCCGAGGCCAGGGTGTTGGATGCGGCCGCCGGCGCCGGCGTGCCGGTGCCGCGGCTGATGGCCCGGGCCCCCGGGTCGCCACCGGTGCTGCTGCTGGAGCGAGTCGGCGGCGACTGGCTGTCGCCGGACCGAGCGGTGCGCACCTGGTCGGCCACGGGGGCGGCCGTCCGGCGCCTCCACGGGGTGGCCGTCGCGGGGTTGGCCGGGTTCGCCGGCCGCGACGGGTGGCCTGCTGGGCTGCGCGAGCTGACCGGTCACTGGGGGCCGCGTGCCCAGGCCGCGGGGCTGGACGGGCATGCCGTCGGCGCCGTGTGGGCCGCGGCCGACCGGCTTGTGCGCTCGCGGCCGGACGAGCCTCGGACCGTGACCCTGCACGGCGACTGCGTGCCGATCCACGTGCGGGTGAACGACGACGACGAGGTCGTCGGCCTGCTCGACCTCGGCGACGCCTGCCGGGGCGACCCCGCCTGGGACCTGGCCGTCCTCACCATGCGCTCCCCCGAGCGGCTGCCCGCGGTGCTCGATGGCTACGGTGCCGACCCCGATCTGCGGGCCTGGGTCGCCAGGTCGTGGCCCGTGTACCGGGCGCTGCGCCTGGTCGCCGAGGTCGGCTGGCTGGCCGGCCACGACTTCGACCCGGCCGAGGCGGTACGCGAGGCGACGTCGGCAGCCCGGGCCATCGCCTGAGCCGAGGCGCGCTCGGCGAATCGGGCCGACCTCAACGGTCGGCCCGGTTCGATCGCCGCGAGGGAGGCGGGGCCGCGGGTGGCGCTGAGGATGCGGCACCGACCCGAAGCCCCGCCGGAAGGGCTGTTACTTCAGTTCGACCGTGGCGCCCGCGCCCTCGAGGGCCGCCTTGGCCTTGTCGGCCTCTTCCTTGTTGACCTTCTCGAGCACGGCCTTGGGGGCGGACTCGACCAAGTCCTTGGCCTCCTTCAGGCCGAGGCTGGTGAGCGAACGCACCTCCTTGATGACCGCGATCTTCTGGCCGCCGGCCGCGGTGAGGACGACGTCGAACTCGTCCTTTTCCTCCTCGGCCTCGGCCTCTGCGCCACCACCGGCGGCGGCGGGCGCAGCGACGGCCACGGGCGCGGCGGCGGTCACGCCGAAGCGCTCCTCGAAGTCCTTGAGCAGCTCGCTCAGCTCGAGGACGGTCATGTTGGAGATCGACTCGAGGATCTCTTCCTTGGTTGCCATGTGTTAGCCCTCCTCAGGGCTGTCGTCAATGTCGGGGGTGGGGCCCGGCGCTACGGCACCTTGTTCCCCGCTCTCGGCGCCTTCGGCGCCGGGCCGCTCGGGCCCAGGGGCGTCGTTCCCCTTGTCGTCGATGAGGGCTTGGAGCCCGTAGGCGAAGTTGCGCGGCAGGGCCTGGAGCAGGCCGGCGAACTGCTGCATGGGTGCGGCGAACGCACCGGCGAGCCGGGCCAAGAGCACGTCGCGCGGCTCGACGTCGGCCAGGGCGCGTGCCTCTGCGGCGCTCAACGTCTTGTCGGCCATGACGCCGCCCTTGACGACCAACGCGGGGTTGGTGCGGGCGAAGTCGCGCAGCGCCTTGGCCACCAGCACCGCGTCGGCAGGCGCACCGTCGGGACCCTCGACGACGAAGGCGATGGCGGTCGGGCCGGTGAGCAACTCCTCCAGCTCGAGCCCCGCGTTGCGGGCCGCGAACCGCACCAGCCTGTTCTTGTAGACCTTGTAGTCGCCGCCGGCCTGGCGCAGCGCCCGGCGCAGCTCGCCCAGCGCAGACACATCCAGCCCGCGGTACTCGGTCAGCAAGGCGGCACTGGCGCTGGTGAGGCGCGCCTGCACCTCCTCCACCACGGCAACCTTGGTCGGCCTCGGATTCTCCATCGACACCTCCTCTCCTGTGCTCGGACGCTCGCGGCAGCGAACGTCCTGGCACGGCGCCGCCGGGAGCGGCGAGGTGTCGCGGAGTCCGCCTACTCAGGCGGGCTGTCGGCCCTTTGAGCCCCGAAGGGCACCGGAGGTCTTCGGCGAGCGAAGTCGGTTGTGGCTGAACAGCCTAGCGAGCGGGGCTGTGAACGACGAAGTCCCGTTCTGGGTCCCGTTCTGGCGTCTCTCACGCCGAGATCTCGGTGCCAGAGACGCCAGCCAGCCGGGTCGAAGCCTAGGCGGCTTCGTCGATCCCGGCCCGCAGCCGGGCGGGGTCCAACTTGATACCGGGGCCCATCGTCGACGACAGCGCCACCCGGCGCATGTAGCGGCCCTTGGCCGACGCCGGCTTGGCCCGGTTGAGCTCGTCGATCACTGCCCGGAAGTTCTCGAGCAGGGCCTCGGCCGTGAACGACGCCTTGCCGATCGGCACGTGGACGTTGCCGTAGCGGTCGGTGCGGTACTCGACCTTGCCGCCCTTGAAGTCGGCGACTGCCTTGGCCACGTCGGGTGTGACGGTCCCGGACTTGGGGTTGGGCATCAGGCCCCGGGGGCCCAGCACCCGGCCCAGGCGGCCGACCACCGGCATGAGGTCGGGCGTGGCGATGGTGACGTCGAAGTCGAGCATGCCGCCCTCGATCTGGGCAGCGAGGTCGTCGGACCCGACGATGTCGGCACCGGCATCGCGCGCGGCGGTGGCGGCCTCGCCGGCGGCGAACACCGCGACACGCACGTCCTTGCCGGTGCCCGCCGGTAGGCCGACGGTTCCCCGGACGATCTGGTCGGCCTTGCGGGGATCGACGCCGAGCCGCGCGACCAGCTCGACGGTCTCGTCGAAGTTGGCCTTGGCCAGCGAACGGACCAGCTCGACGGCCTCGGGTGGCGTGTGCAGCCGCTCGCGTTCGAAGCGCTTCAGCGCGTCGCGGTACTTCTTGCCTTGCGCCATGGTGGCTCCCTCATGTGGTCGGGCTGCCGGGCGAGGTGGTCCCGGTCCAGCCGTTGGTCAGGACCTCAAGCAACCTCGATGCCCATCGAGCGGGCGGTGCCTGCGACCTGGAGCTTGGCGGCGTCCAGGTCGTAGGCGTTGAGGTCGGGCATCTTGATCTTGGCGATCTCTTCGATCTGGGCATCGGTCACCGTGCCGGCGCTCTCGCGCCCCGCCACGCCGGAGCCCTTCTCGATGCCGGCGGCTTCCCGCAGGAGCACCGGGGTGGGGGGCGTCTTGAGGATGAACGTGAAGGTCCGGTCCTCGAAGATCGTGATGTCGACGGGCACGATCGTGCCCCGCTGCGACTCGGTGGCGGCGTTGTACGACTTGCAGAAATCCATGATGGCGACGCCGTGCGGGCCGAGCGCGGTGCCGACCGGGGGCGCGGGGGTGGCCTGGCCGGCGGGGATCTGGATCTTGACGACGGCCAGCACCTTCTTCTTGGCCATGGGGGTGATTCCTCGTCTCTGTCCTAGAGCTTGGCGACCTTGCTGAACTCGAGCTCGACCGGCGTCTCGCGGCCGAAGATGTTGACGAGCACCTTGAGCTTGAGCTGGTCCTCGTTGAGCTCGATGACCTCGCCGGAGAAGTCGGCGAACGGGCCTTCCTTGACCCGCACGGTCTCGCCGATCTCGTACTCGAGCCGGGGCTTGGCCCGCTGCGCGACCTGCTCCTCGGTTCCGCCCTTGGGCATGAGGAAGGACTCGACGTCGCGGCGGGGCAGCGGCGACGGCTTGGCGCCCTGGCCCACGAACCCGGTCACGCCCGGCGTGTTGCGGATGACGAACCACGCCTGATCGTCGAGCTCGGCGCGGACCAGGAGGTAGCCGGGGAACATCTTCCGCTGAGCCACGATTCGCTTGCCGTTGCGGAAGTCGACGTAGTCCTCCATGGGGATGACCACCTCGTAGATGGCGTCCTCGGCGTTCATCGACACGATGCGCGCCTCGAGGTTCTGCTTGACCTTCTTCTCGTAGCCCGACTGGGTGTGCACGACGAACCAGCGACCGGGACGGTCGTACGGGCTCTCGGCGGCCGGCTGCGCGAGCAGCTCCTCGTCGGTGATCACGTCGTCGGTGATCACGTCGTCGGTGGCGACGGCGGCATCGCCCGGCTCGGCGGCGTCGGCATCCGCCGGGGCCTCGCCGTTGGCGGGGGCATCGGCCTCCTGCGGCGCGACCTGGGTCGCATCGTCGACAGCGGCTTCGGCAGCGGCCGCGGCCGACTCGTCGGCCGGGCCGGCCACGGCCTCGTCGGTCTCGGCGGCGTCACCCGCCTGGGCGTCGGCCTCGGACGTTGGTTCGTCGGCGACGTCGGCCGGAGGGACCGGCTCGTCGCCGGCGTCGGCCTCGGTGGAGTCGATCTGCGGTTGGTTGGTATCGGTGTCGGTGTCACTCATCGTTCGAACAGGCGGAAGATGGCGTCCCCGAAGGCGAAATCGAGGAGCGCGATGTATGTGGTCAGGATCACCACGGTGAAGAGCACGATGATCGAGTAGTGGATGACCTCGTTGCGCGAGGGCCACGCCACCTTGCGCAGCTCACCCCGCACCTCACGGAGGAACTGCGCCGGGCTCGTGCGCTCCTCCGTCGGGCGCGGCGCCTGCGGCGCGGGCCGCTTGCGCGCGGCCGGCGCCCCGTCGGTGCCGAGCTGCCCCTGGCGTTGGAGCTGCCGCTTGGTCTGTCGGTTCATCGCCATGGCGAGACCCTCGAAGATGGAATGTTGGAAGGAGCGGGAGGCGTGCAGGGCAGGAGGGACTCGAACCCCCAACCTGCGGTTTTGGAGACCGCTGCTCTGCCAGTTGAGCTACTGCCCTTGGGGGTGAACCGTGACAGCCTATCCCTTGGCCGACGCGGCGGAACAAGGCAGGCGCGAGCCCGCGGGACCCTCACTATGCCAGGTCAGGCTGCGTCATGACGACTCGCGCCAGCGCTGGTTGGCCTCGGCGAACTCCTGGCGCGCCACGTCCATGTCGTAGGGGCGCTCCTCGATGGGCCCTGGCCCCCACTGGCTGCGCGGCTCGTTGACGAAGTCGCCTCCGTAGACGTGCACAGCCGCGGTGAGGTGGCTCTTGGGGTTGGCGACGGCATGGATGGCGTCGTCCCCGAGCACCAGGACATCGCCGGTCGCCAGGTCCTTGCCGCCCGACTCTGTTAGCCCGCGGCCGTCGGGCCCCGACCGGCGGTAGAAGGTGTTGTCCTCCTGGCCCTGGTAGATGCCGATGGCGGCCCACATGCGGTGGTCGTGGGGAAAGAGGCGCATGCCCGGCGCCCACACCACGTGGATCACGGTGAGGTCGGGTTCATGGTGAAGGAGGGTGATGCCGCCCTCGGTGGGCGGGAGGGCGGCGGCGACCTGGGCGGGGCGGTCGAGCGCCCGGCTCAGCAGCTCCCGGGTGGCCCGCCGCGGCTCGGTCTCGCTCCGTGCCTCTCGGCACTCCTCCAGGAACGCGTCGACGTCGAACATGCAAGCCCTTCCGGCGGCACTGCGGGTCCTGTCGCCTGCGGTGCGAGCCTACCGCCGCCGGCGCCAGCAAGCGCCGGCAGCGGCTCGCATCCTCGGCGCCACCCGCGGTCCCGCCTCCCTCGCGGCGATCGAGCGGGACCGACCATCGAGGTCGGTCCGGCTCGCCAAGTCGCTTCGGACTCAGGTCAACCGGCCAATCGCGTTCGGCGCGTCCGGGTGGCGTACACGATGGCGCCGGCGGCACCGGCGGCCGTCGCCGCCGCGAGCCCACCGAGATAGGCGACGCGCCGGCCCGACAGCAGCGAGCGAACGGCGTGCCGCTCCCCGGCGCCCTCGATGTTGGCGAGGATGTCCGCCAACAGGCCGGGGGTCGGTTCGAGCACCTCGGTGCGCAGCGAGCGCATGGCCCGCAGCAGGCGGCGGTACTGCACGACCTCGGCCTGGCAGCGCAGGCAGCGCTCGACGTGGCGGCGCGGCGAGCGGCCGAGGAGCACGTCGCCCTCCGCGGCTGCCGCCAGATCCTCGGCGATGTCCTCACAGCGCACGGAACCCACCTCCCGGCGCCGCTCCCCGCGTGGGTACGCCCGGGCGTGTGGGCTCACACCGCACGGGAGGCCTCGCCGTCACGACGGGGAAACAGCTGGTTGCGCAGCTTGCGGCGCGCCCGATGGAGGCGCACCTTGGCCGCCGACTCGGAGATGCCGAGCTCAGCGGCGATCGATTCGTGCGACAGCTCGTAGACGTCGCGCAGCACGACGACCGCGCGCAGCCGGGGCGGTAGGGCCTCGAGCGCGGCGTGCAGGCGACCCCGGAGGTCGTCGGCATCGGCCCGGAGCTGCGGATCGTGGTCGAGCCGGGGATCGGCGACGGGAGCGCCGTCATCCAGCTCGTCGTGCCGATGCCGGGCCCGCTTGCCGAGCTGCGTGGCCGCGCAGTTGGCGGTGATGCGGTACATCCACGTGGAGAACTGCGCGTCACCACGGAAACGCCGAAGGCCCCGAAAGGCCCGGAGATATGCCTCCTGCACCACGTCTCGCGCATCTTCCCCGTTACCTGTCAGCCGGTAGGCGAGCGTGTAGGTGTCCGCGTAGGTCACCCTGACAAGCTCGTCGAACGCTTCCCGATCGCCGCCTTTGGCGGCAGCGACGAGTTCGGCCACATCCTGTGGCATCGGCCGTTCAGACTCCCCGTGAGCGACGCTTGTTACGTAGCGGTTTCATGACGGGACGAACACGACGCCGGCGCCGGTGGGGCCGCCGGCGTGGGATCGCCGCATGGGAGGACGCCTAGCGCGTCTCCTTGTGGAGCGTGTGCTGCCGCTCCCAGCGGCAGTACTTCTTCATCTCGATGCGCTCGCGGTCGTTGACCTTGTTCTTGGTGGTGATGTAGTTGCGGCGCTTGCACGACGTGCACTCGAGCGTGACGTGCACCCGCTTGTCGCTGGCCTTGGCCATCGTGGTCTCCTATTTGATGATTCTGGTGACGCGGCCGGAGCCGACGGTGCGGCCGCCTTCGCGGATGGCGAAGAGGAGGCCTTCGTCCATGGCGATGGGGGCGATGAGTTCGACGGTCATGGCGGTGTTGTCGCCGGGCATGCACATTTCGATGCCTTCGGGGAGCTCGATGGTGCCGGTGACGTCGGTGGTCCGGAAGTAGAACTGGGGCCGGTAGTTGGTGAAGAACGGCTTGTGGCGGCCGCCTTCTTCCTTGGTGAGGACGTACACCTGGGCTTCGAAGTGGGTGTGGGGGGTGATGGACCCGGGCTTGGCCAGGACCTGGCCCCGCTCGACGTCTTCTTTCTTGGTGCCCCGCAGCAACACCCCGATGTTGTCACCGGCCTGGCCCTGGTCCAGCAGCTTGCGGAACATCTCCACCCCGGTGCACACCGTCTTGGCGGTGGGGCGGATGCCCACGATCTCGATCTCGTCTGACACCTTGACGACACCCTGCTCGACCTTGCCGGTCACCACCGTGCCCCGTCCCGTGATCGAGAACACGTCCTCGATCGGCATCAAGAACGGCTTGTCCAGCTCCCGGGTCGGTTCCGGGACCCAGCTGTCCACCGCGTCCATCAACTCGGTGATCCCCGCCGTCCACTGCGGGTCGCCTTCCAGGGCCTTGAGCGCCGAGACCCGCACCACCGGGGTGTCGTCACCCGGGAACCCGTAGTCGGTCAACAACTCCCGGACCTCCATCTCCACCAACTCCAACAGCTCCTCGTCGTCGACCATGTCCACCTTGTTGAGCGCCACCACGATCGACGGCACCCCCACCTGACGGGCCAACAACAGATGCTCCCGGGTCTGGGGCATCGGCCCATCGGTGGCCGCCACCACCAGGATCGCCCCATCCACCTGCGCCGCACCCGTGATCATGTTCTTGATGTAATCCTGATGCCCCGGCATATCCACATGCGCGTAATGCCGGTTCGGGGTCTCGTACTCCACATGCGAGATGTTGATCGTGATCCCCCGCTGCTTCTCCTCCGGCGCCTTATCGATCTGCTCGAACGCCGTGAACTCCACATTCGGGTTCGACTCCGCCAACACCTTCGTAATCGCCGCCGTCAACGTCGTCTTACCATGATCAATATGACCCATAGTCCCAACATTCAAATGCGGCTTCGTCCGCTCAAACTTTTCCTTGGCCATCCTGCGGATCTCCTGACATGGCGGTGATCGAAGTAGCGGCGGCCGGACTCGAACCGGCGACAACCCGATTATGAGCCGGGTGCTCTGCCAACTGAGCTACGCCGCCCTAGGCGAATTGCGGTTGTGACACGCCACAAGCGCGGTGCGCCCGCGACATCGTGCGAGCCCCCTGTCGGAATCGAACCGACGACACCAGCCTTAC
The DNA here is from genome assembly GCA_050744525.1 of Acidimicrobiales bacterium. Taxonomy (GTDB): domain Bacteria; phylum Actinomycetota; class Acidimicrobiia; order Acidimicrobiales; family VFJN01; genus DASQUK01. The sequence continues at coordinate 33,722 of JBOGHG010000012.1, forward strand.
CATGGCTGTGCTCTGCCGACTGAGCTAAGGGGGCCTGGCCTGCATGACCAGGACGGCACAGCCTACCGTCGGCCGCTCGGCAGCACCCAACCACCCCGGGCCCACCGCGCTCGCCACCGGCGCCCGCACGCTTCGTAGTGTCGTCGCCTGTTCGCGACACATTCGTAAAGAAATCGCTCAAGCCCGGCCACGGACGCGCCGATGGTCCCTTCGTGCTGGTGGACCGCTTGATCGTTGAGGGCGACGGCGATGCCGCGTCCGTTGACTTCCATCCGCGACTGACCGTGCTGGGTGGTATGCCCCCGGACGCAAGGGCCGCCTTCGGCTCGCTGCTCGCGGGCGCCCTGCACGGCACGGTGCGCGGCGTCCATGCCGAGGTGGTCGACGACACCGGGAGGCGGCTCGTGGTGCTGCGCCCGGCCTCCGGCCCGCACCGGGTGATCGACGTCGCCACCGCGACCGACGTCACCGCGCAGCATCGGGGGTTCGACGGCCGCGTCGACCTGCTGAGCGGGCAG
>JBOGHG010000013.1:0-33974 GCA_050744525.1 Acidimicrobiales bacterium
CAGGAGGTCGTCCTGGACGTCAGGGGAGTGCGGCGGCTCCCCGACGTCAAGCATGCGAGCTTCGAGGTCCGCGCCGGCGAGGTCCTCGGGATCGGCGGGCTGGTGGGCGCGGGGCGCAGCGAGCTGTTGCGGGCGATCCACGGGGTCGACGACCGGGACGCCGGCGAGGTGCTGGTGGCCGGCCGGCCGGTGCCGCCCGGCCGGCCGGACCGTTCGATAGCCGCCGGTCTGGGCCTGGCACCCGAGGACCGGAAGTCACAGGCCCTGCTGCTCGACTGGAACCTGATCAAGAACGTGACCCTGGCCGACGTCGGTCGGTTCCAGCGGGGCCTGATCCGCATGCGCGCCGAACGCGCTGCCGCCCAGGAGCAGCTCCGGGCGCTGCACACGGTTCCCGACGACGGCAGCCGGATGGCCCGGGAGCTGTCGGGCGGCAACCAGCAGAAGGTGGTGCTCGCCCGGTGGCTGCTCCACCAGTGCCGCGTGCTGCTGCTCGACGAGCCGACGCGCGGCGTCGATGTCGCCACCAAGGCCCAGCTGTACCGCCTCATCGCCGGCCTGGCGGCGCTGGGGCTCGGCGTGGTCGTCGTGTCGTCCGAGCTCGAAGAGCTGTGCGGGTTCTGCTCCCGGATCCTCGTGATGCGCGAGGGCGAGCTGGTCGCCGAGGTCGACGGCGCGGAGGCGACCGAGCTCGAGCTGCTGCGTCACGCCATGCCGGACACCCAGGAGATGCTCGCCCACACGGCGGTCTCTACCAGCGCCGACGGGCCCCACGACGCCCAGGAGGACACCTGATGTCAACGCCCGACACGGAGCAGGCGAGCGGGGTCACCGGCCGCGTCGACGGGCCGCCGCCCTCGCCGGGCCTGGGCCTGGCCCTCCCGTCGCGCGTCAAGCTCCAGGAGTACGCGCTGGTCGGGGTGGTGCTGGCGCTGGTCGTGATCGGCGCGGTCCTCAAGCCCGACACCTTCCCGACCGCCGACAACCTCCGAGCCATACTGACCCAGGCGAGCGTCGTCGGCGTGCTGGCCATCGGCATGACCTTCGTGATCGCCACCGCCGGCATCGATCTCTCGGTGGGCTCGGTGGTCGCGGCCTCGGGCGTCGCCGGCGGGCTCATCGTGGACTCCGGCGCGGCGGCATTTGTCGGCGGAGCGATCGGCTTCGGCCTCGCCCTCGGATTGGTCAACGGCGCCGCGATCGCCTACGGCAAGGTCGTGCCCTTCGTCGCCACCCTGGCGATGCTCGCCATGGCACGGGGCCTGGCGCTGCTCATGAGCGACAAGAGCCCGATAAGCCTCCTGGGCTCCGACGGCGTGCGCTGGTTCGGGACCGGCGAGATCCTGGGCGTCCGCGTGTCGATCATCATCTTCGCCGCCATCGCGATCGGCGGCTGGGTCCTGCTGAACCGCACCCGGTACGGCCGGCACGTGGTGGCCGTCGGCGGCAACCGCGAGGCGGCCCGCATCGCCGGTGTCCCGGTCCGCCGGGTCGTGTTCAGCGTCTACTGCCTCAGCGGCCTCCTCGCCGGGCTCGCCGCGGTCCTGCTCTCCGGCCGCCTGGCGAGTGCGTCTCCGGTCGCCGGCGAGCTCCTCGAGCTCGACGCCATCGGCGCAGCGGTGATCGGGGGCACGAGCCTGGCGGGAGGCCGCGCCACCATCGTCGGCACCTTCCTGGGGGTGATGGTCTTCGCCATCATGTTCAACCTTCTCACCCAGCTCAACCTGGCCACGGAATGGCAGCAGATCGTCAAGGGGGCGATCATCCTCGGGGCGGTCCTCATCCAGCGGCCGGAGCGGATCTAGTGCCTGCTGGGGCACTGGTGCCGCAGCGCCAGGTCAGACGTTCGTTCGCCGCTGCGCGCCCCGGCGGCGGTTCCCTTGCCCGTCCATCTCCGGAACGGATCCGACACAACCAAGGAGGAGGGGAGTTGCAATGACATTCAGACGACAGCTCATGGCCGGTGTCGCGGCGCTGGTCCTCATCGCCGCGGCGTGCGGCGATGACGATGACGACGACGCCGCCGGCGCAGGCGATGAAACAGAGGCCGACACGGGGGCCGACAGCAGCGAGCCCGGCGAGACGGTGACGATCGCCGCCAGCGTGCCGCCCACCGACCACGGCTGGCTCGGCCAGATCGCGGCGAAGGCACAGGAGGCGGCCGACCAGTGGGACGACGTCGAGTTCCGGTTGGTCGAGGCCGCCGACGCCGACAGCCAGGCATCCCAGATCCAGACCCTGATCAACGAGGAACCCGATGCGCTCGTGGTGCTTCCGTACGACGGCGAGCAGCTCACCCCGGTTGCCGAGCAGGCGATGGAGGCGGGCATCCCGGTGATCAACGTCGACCGGCTGTTCGCCAGCCCGGACGCGGCGCGCGCCACGATCCTCGGCGACAACTACGAGATCGGCGTCAAGGCGGCCGAGTTCATCGGCGAGCAGCTCGACTGCCAGGGCAATGTGGTCGAGATCCAGGGCATCGCCGGCATCTCGGTCACGCAGGACCGCACGCAGGGCTTCGCGGACACGATCGAGGAGCTGTGTGGCGACGGCATCAACATCGTCGCCCAGCAGCCGGCGGACTTCCTCCCGGACCTGGGTCTCGAGGTCATGGAGGCGATCCTCCAGGCCAACGACGACATCGACGCCGTGTACACGCACGACGACGACATGGCGGAGGGAATCGTGGCGGCGATCGAGAACGCCGGGCGTGAGGACGAGATGATCCTCACCGGTGCCGGCGGCTCGTGCGCCGCCTACGACCGCATCGAGGCCGGGGGCCTGTATGCGGCCACCTACCTCTACAGCCCCACCATGGCCGGTTCGGCGGTCAACATGGCGCGGCTGATCGCCCAGGGGCGCGGCTTCTCGGACCTGGTCGAGCCCGAGGTTCCGTCCCAGATCGTCGTGCCGCCGACGGAGGTGAACCAGGACACCGTCGCTGACCTGCGGGATCTCTGCTTCGAGTAACCCCTGGCATCCCGAGGCGATAGGGACCGCGATCACGAGCCCGAGGCAATACGGTCCGGGGGCCGGTCCCTATTGCCTCGGGTCCGTCTCGCCGGACCGCATTGCCTCGGGAAACCCCACCGGCCCCGACCACCGCGCGGGCGACCGCGACGCTGCCCGACGCGCCGGGCCATGCTGGTGCGGTGGAGTTCGGTTTCTTCGACGAGGTGGCCGAGGCGGTCCGGGGCTTGGTCGCGGGCGACCGCGTGGACCTGCGCCAGCAGGCGCGCCGCTGGGGCCTCAAGGCGTGGTTCGGCACCGAGCGACCGGCCCGTGAGCACTACGAGGCCCAGCTGATCGCACCCGACGGCGTGGACGGCGCCACGGCGTCGGCACTCGAGATCGGGTTCCACGCCGAGCACCGGGATGCGGCCGACAACGAGGCGACCATCGCGCACCTGGTCGCGGGCCAGGAGCGGTGGCGGGCGGCACTCGGCGACGACGCCGTCGTCGGCCCGTTCCTCGGCCGCTTCCCCGACTGGCGCCGCGTCTCGGAGGCATGGCCCGATCCCGACCTCGACGATCCCGAGCTCCCGGTACAGGTGGCGTTGCGCCTCACCGACTACATCGGCGCCCTCGAGCCGCTGCGCCGCAGTCACTGACGTCGTCGGCCAGGTCGGTGCGGTTGCGCCGCCCTTCGGCTACAAGGGAACCATGCAGCCAGCGGAGGACCGGGCGGCGGCGCACCTGGAGCGCGCGGGCCGCGTGCGGCCGTCGTCGCGGTCCACGACTGGGACGGCGGCTCGCTGATGCCGGGCTGGCCGGGGGTGCGGCGGCTCGCGCCGTCGGTGGCCCCGGTCGGCGCCTCGGGCGCCGACAGCTCGGTCGCTCGTGCGCCCGCGGGTGAGCGGTCCGGCTGACAGTGCGTTGGCAGCCCGAGTCGGCCACTTGCACAGAGTGCGGCTACTCCTGGTCGCTACAGGTCGATGACGCCGTCGCCCTGGTGGCGGACCTTCCCGCCCGCGTCGACCATGTGCTCGCCCTTAGAACGTCAGCGGATAGGCACGCCATCGCGACTCACGGTGGTCAGCGCTGCTAGGAGGCCCAGCTGTTGAGCTGCGACCCAGCAACAAGTTCCCACGCGGGGGTGCCCTACGGAGCGCCCAATCCGCTGGGCCGCTTAGGGCCGACCCCGCCGCCGCTCGGCGGGTTCCGGCGCCCGGGGTGTGGTCGCAGAGCGCCTATGTGTGGCACCTCGTGGACGTCATGAGCATCGGCACCGAGCGGTTGTGGACGCTCGTCCACGACCCCGACGCCGGGCTGCGCTGCTGGGACGAGAAGGCGTTGGCCGAGGTCCGCCAGTAAGAGCGGCAGTCGCCGGTCGTGGGACGGTGGGCGCTGCGGGCCGCCGTCGACCGCTGGGTGGACACCGCTCGGGCTACGGATCCCGACGCCGCCACCACCCACGACGCTGACGGCACGATGACGGCCGCCGATGTCATCCGCCGCAACGCCCACGAGGCGGTCCACCACCTGCTGGACATCACGCGGCAGTCCGTCAGGAACCAACCCTGGAACTGATATCATTCGCTATCAGCTCGACCACGGCGAGGAGGTTGTGCATGCCCGACCTATTGATCCGTGACGTCCCCGACGAGGTGGTGGAGGCGATCGATGCAAACGCGAAGCGACTCGGTCTGTCGCGCACCGAGTACCTGCGCCGCACCCTGGCCCGCGAACGGTCGACCGACGATCGCAAGGTGACGGTTGAGGACCTCGCCCGGACGGCCGAAGTCTTCAAGGACCTCGCCGATCCGGAGATCATGCGGCGGGCCTGGGAGTGAGAGGCTGGCTCATCGACAAGTCGGCCTACACGCGTCTCACCGTCAGTGCCGACGCCGACGAGTGGACCAATCGGATCGATCGGGGCCTCGTGCGCATCACCACGATCACCAGGCTCGAGATGGGTTACTCCGCCCGGTCGGGCACGGACCTACGCGACGAGGTCGCGCAGCCGCCGCTGTCGCTCATGCCACTCGAGTACCTGACGCCGCCGATCGAGGATCGGGCGATGGCGGTGCAAGCGCTGCTCGCCGACCGGGGTCACCACCGGGCCGCAAGCCTCCCCGACCTCGTGATCGCCGCCACGGCCGAGCTCGCCAAGCTCACCGTCCTGCACGTCGACAAGGACTTCGACCTGATCGCCGACGTCACCGGTCAACCCATGCAGCGCCTGGCATTGGCGTGATCAGGTCAGCGGCTCGGGGGCGGTCGTGAACGCCAGGCCCAGGTGGGCGGTGTCGTTGTAGCGGCGAATGACCCAGCGGTCGTCGGTGACGACGAGCTGGGAGACGGCGGCGTTGTCCGAACCCGTGAAGGCGAAGCCCCTCGACCCGCTGGCGTCGGCGAGGACCTGGCCGATCACGCCGCCATGGGACACGACCGCCACCGTCTCGTCCGGGTGGGCGGCGGCGATGCGGCCGATGGCGCCGCGCACGCGAGCGGCGAAGGCGTCGCCCGGTTCGGCACCCGGGATGACGTCCCAGCGCTGCTCGGCGTGCATCCGCCGCGCCAGGGGATGCCCCTCGGCCACATGCTTGCGGAACACGCCGCCCTCCCACTCGCCCAGGTAGACCTCCCGGAGGTCGGGTTCCACGCGGGGCTCGAGCGCGAGCCGGGCGGCCAGAGGCGCCGCGGTCTCGGCGGTCCGCCGCAGGGTCGACACGTAGATGGCCGTGATCGGCTCGCGCGCCAGCCGATGGGCCACTCGCTCCGCCTGGTCGCGGCCGACGGGGTCGAGTGGGGGATCGCCGTGGCCGTTCACCAGCGGGAAGGGCTCGCCCTCGCGCGCCTGGGCGGATTCGCCGTGCCGCACCAGCAGCAGCTCGCAGGCGCCCGGTGGTCGCCTGAAGCGGAGCTGGCGGTACGTGCCGGCGGCGGGCGACTCCTGGGTTCCCCGGGCCGTCATGGCGACCCTCCCGCTCAGCGGCGAACCTGACCCAGCAGCCGCAGCACGTACCAGAACAGCAGCATCACCGAGGCGAACAGCTGCACGGCGGCGCCGACGTACGCCTCCGCCGGGTAGCGCCGGATGATCGTCTGGGTCTGGTAGAGGATCGATCCGCCTGCCAGTCCGATCATCCCGACCGAGAACCACACCCCCAGGTCGAGGCCGAACAGCAGCGCCCCGGCGATGAGGACCAGGGCGCACACGCCCGCCCACAGGAGGATCGGGCGCAGGTAGGAGAGGTCGGCTCGCGTCACCAGCGCGACGGCACTGAGCCCGGCGAAGCCGAGGCCGGTGATGACCGCGGCCGCCAGCACGGTGGTGGCGCCGTCGTCCTGGACCTCGAAGAAGTAGTGGAGGAAGGGCGCGAAGATCACGGCCTCGGCGGCCGCCAACCCGAACAGCCCTGCGTACTGCCGCGACGGGTTGAGGATGTCGTGGGCGGCACTGGTGGCCAGCCAGCTCACCACCATGAAGCCGCCGAGCAGCAGGATCCAGCGGCCACCGCTCGCGAACACCAGGTCGTAGAGCGACTCGGCCGCCCCCAGGTTGATCAGCAGCGCCTCGAAGGCCACGAACGCCAGCAGCGCCGCGAGCAGGTGCTGGTAGACGCGGACGAGGAACTCTCCGCGGGCGACGTCGTCGAGCGTGACGACCGGCGGATTGCTGGGGGGCGCAGCGGCCATCGGGGCCTCCGGTGCGGGCTGGTGGTGAACGGCGCTGAGGCTAGCGAACGCGAATTGGGTAGGACCCGCGCTCCGCCGGCGATAGGTTCGGTTGCTGTGCCCGCCGTCGTCGCCGAGGGACTGGCCAAGAGCTTCGGGAACACCAAGGCGCTCTGCGGCGTCGACTTCGACGTCGAGCGAGGGCAGATCCTCGGCGTTCTCGGGCCCAACGGGGCCGGCAAGACCACCGCCGTCCGCATCCTGACGACGCTGCTCCGGCCCGATGCCGGCCGCGCCGAGATCGACGGGATCGATGTCCTGAGCGAGCCCCAGCGGGCCCGGGCCCGCATCGGTCTCACCGGTCAGTACGCAGCGGTCGACGAAACCCTCACCGGCCACGAGAACCTGGAGCACGTGGGCCGCCTCTACCACATGGGCACCACCGTCGCCCGCGGGCGCGCCGCCGAGCTGCTCGAGCGGTTCGACCTGGTCGAGGCCGGAGACCGGGTCGTGAAGGGCTACTCGGGGGGCATGCGCCGGCGGCTCGACATCGCCATGAGCTTGATCGCCCGGCCTTCGGTCCTGTTCCTCGACGAGCCCACCACCGGCCTCGACCCCCGCAGCCGCCAGTCGGTGTGGGCGCTGATCGACGAGCTGGTGCGGGGTGGGACGACCACGCTGCTGACCACGCAGTACCTGGACGAGGCCGATCGGTTGGCCGACGACATCGTCGTGATCGACCGGGGCAAGGCCATCGCCCGCGGCACGTCCGAGGAGCTGAAGCAGCAGATCGGCGGCGAGCTGGTCGAGGTCGTGGTCGAGGATCCCGGTGATGCGCAACGGGTGATCGACGTGTTGGGGCACCATGCCTGCGGCGATCCCCACGTCGGCGACGACGGACGAACGGTGTCGCTGCCGGTGTTCCGGGTCGAGGGCCTGGTCCCTGTCGCGGTGCGCGAGCTGGACGGGGCCGGGGTCGCGGTCCACGACGTGGCCGCGCGGCGGGCGACGCTCGACGACGTCTTCTTCGCGCTCACCGGCCACGCCGCCGAGGAAGGTTCGACCGACGGCGAGACCGACGGCGAGACCGACGGCTCCGGCGATGGTGCGGGCGACGGCCGGCGGACGGGAGCCGCGGGCGATGGTCAGGCGGGTTCCGACGGGGATCGCGTGGTCCTGCAGGAGGCCGAGGGCTGATGGCGACCACCGTCGACGAGGTGCTCCTCACCCCGGCGTCGGAGCACGAGGTTCCGACGGGCCGCGCGTGGCTGCTGCACGACAGCTGGACCGAGGCGCTGCGCCACCTCCGGGGAATGCGCCGCAGCCCCGAGCTGCTGATGTACGCCACGCTCCAGCCGCTGATGTTCGTCGTGCTGTTCGTGTACGTGTTCGGCGGGGCGATCCAGGCGCCGGGTTACTCCGACTACAAGCAGTACCTGCTCCCCGGCATCTTCGCCCAGACCGTGCTCTTCAACTCGACGTTCACGAGCGTCGGCCTGGCCGACGACCTGACCAAGGGCATCATCGATCGGTTGCGGTCGCTGCCCATGTACCAGTCGGCGGTGCTTGTCGGCCGAACGCTCTCCGACGTGGTCCGCAACGTGCTCACGTTCACGGTGATGCTGGCCGTGGCGTTCGCGGTCGGGTTCAGGATCGAGGGCAGCCTGGCCGGCGCGGTGGGCGCCACGGTGCTGCTGTTCGCCTTCAGCTACGCGTTCAGTTGGATCCAGGCACTGGTGGGCCTGTCGGCCGGGTCGGTCGAGGCGGCGAACTCGGCGGGCTTCATCTGGATGTTCCCGCTCACGTTCGTGTCCTCGGCGTTCGTGCCGGTGGGGAGCATGCCCGGCTGGCTGCAGCCGATCGCCGAGAACAACCCGTTCACGATCGTCACCAACGCCACCCGCGCCCTCTACAACGGCCGTGACCCGGGGTCGGACCTGTGGCTGGCGTGGGCCTGGGCCATCGGCATCGCCTTGGTGTTCGGCTACCTGGCGACCCGCAAGTTCGCGTCGAGCACCGCCAAGTGACGGCGGGCCCGTCGGGCCGTCAGGCCGGATGCTCGTGGCCGTCACGCTGCCCGGGCGCGAACGGCCATTCCTCGAAGGCGACACACCGGCCGTCGTCGTCGAAGCGGATGACCCAGAGGTCCCGCCAGCGCTGCGCCGGCGCAGTCTCGCGCCCGTCGTAGTCGACGCTGACCCGCACCACCGCCGTCGGGCCCTCGACCGCGAGGATCTCCCGGGTCATCGTGAAGGGCTCGTCGGGGCCCTCGCGTGCGCCCTCCCAGAACCGGGTGATGGCGGCCAGCCCCTCGACGGGCGCCCGCCAGGGCGACGGCAGGTAGGAGGCGCCGGGCGAGAACAGGTCGGCGAGGCCGTCGGTGCCGGCGCTGCGCCAGGCCCGCTCATAACCCTCGACCCACCGCTCCACGTCGGCTCGGTTCATGACGTCATCCTGCCCCACGTCGCCGCCGCCGACTACGACCCGCAAGGGCAGGCGACCCGGCGAACGGCACGCTGGTCACCACACGGTCACGCCGTCAAGCTGGTCGCATGAGCGAGCGGGCAAGCGTGCGCCGGACCGGGATCCTCTTCGACCTCGACGGCACCCTCGTCGACAGCGTCTACCAACACGTGCTCGCCTGGCGGGAGGCGCTGGAAGCCGAGGGCATCGACATCCCGGTGTGGACCATCCACCGAAAGATCGGCATGAGCGGGGGCCTCTTCGCGCGGGCGCTCCTGCGGGAGGTCGGCGCGCCCATCAGCTCCGAGGTGGCGGAGCGCCTCCAGGTCAGACATCACGACGCCTTCGAGCGCTACCGCAGCGGAGTGCGGCCGTTGCCGGGCGCGGTCGACCTCCTGGAGCGGCTGACGGCGTTCGGTGCCCCCTGGGCGATCGCCACCAGCGGCAGGCTGGCGACGGCCGCGCCCAATCTGGCGTCGCTGGGCGTGCCCGAGCCGGTGCCGATCATCACCCGGGACGCGGTCGCCCGGGCCAAGCCCGATCCCGACCTGTTCCTGGCCGCGGCGGATGCCCTCGGCCTGGCCGTCGAGGACTGCGTCGTGGTGGGGGACAGCGTTTGGGACCTGCTCGCCGCCCGCCGGGCCCGGGCGCTGGGGGTCGGCCTGCTTTCCGGTGGGTACGGCACCGAGGAGCTCGAGCGCGCCGGCGCCTTCCGGGTCTACGAGGACCCCGCCGACCTGCTCCGCCACCTCGACGAGGTGGGCATCCGCGAGCTCGAATGACCGAACCGCCCCCGCCGCCCGTGCGGGTTGGCGCGGGGGGTGGAGGGGGTCTCCTTCCCGCCGCTACCGGTAGCATCGGAACTCGACGAGCAGGCCGTCGGGGTCGTGGACGTAGATCGAGTCACCCAGACCCCGGGCGCCGAACCGTTCGCCGCGGTCCACCACGTCGAGCTCGGGGTCACTGGCCAGGCGACCGAGGTCGCTCGGGGAGACGACGAAGCAGACGTGGTCGAGATGACCGCGGGCGGCTCCGGTGTCCCCGGGGACCAGATCGATGATCGTCGTGTCGTCGACGCGCACCGACGGGAACGGCGCCTCGTCGTTGCGCCACTCCTCGACCCGCACCCCGGCAAGCCCGGCATGTCGGCCGTACCACGCCAGCGTTCGCTCGACGTCGGACACGACGAGCACGAGGTGGTCGAGGGCGAGGGCGGTGGCCATGGCATCCTCCGGTTCGAGGCGTCCCCGTCAGCCTGTCATGCCGCCGGGGGGCGCCTGGACGCATGCTTGACGCCATCGGCGTGAATCTTGACGGGTCGTTAGCGCGGAGCTGTCCGGCCGGTGGACAGCGTGGGGGTCGTGTCAACGGACAGAGACATCTCTTCGGCGTTGCGTGCCCCAGCGCCTCCTCGGCCGCCCCGGCCGACGGTGCCCCTGCCGCCGGATTCTCTGTCATATCGCCTGAAGCGCAAGCTGCTGGGCAAGCCCCTGCACAGCGAGGAGCTGGAGCACCAACGCCTGGGCAAGCCCACCGCCCTGGCCGTGTTCGCCTCCGACAACCTCTCGTCATCGGCCTACGCCACCGAGGAGATCCTGCACGTCCTCATCCCGGTGGCCGGGGCGGTGGCGTTCTCGCTCGTGGTGCCCATCACGCTGGCCATGTGCGTGGTCCTGGGGTTCCTGATCCTGTCCTACCGGGAGACCATCAAGGAGTACCCCTCGGCGGGCGGGGCCTACCTGGTCACCAAGGACAACTTCGGCTCCACGGTGGCCCAGGTGGCCGGCGCGTCGCTCCTCGTCGACTACATCCTCACGGTGGCGGTGTCGGCATCGGCCGGTACGGCCGCCTTGACCTCGGCGTTCGATGCCCTGGCCCCCTACCGCGTTCCGATCTCGGTGTTCTTCATCGCCGTCATCGCCTGGGGCAACCTGCGGGGGGTGAGGGAGTCGGGGAGGATCTTCGCCATCCCCACGTACTTCTTCATGGGGACGATGGCGTTCCTGCTCGGCATCGGGGCGTGGAAGTACCTGGCCGGTGACCTGCCCGACTTCTCCGGGGTGGTGCACGAGGGCCAGCTCACGCTCGACGGCGTCGCGGTGAGCGGGGTCGGGTTGCTGCTGGGCGTGAGGCTCTACGACGTCCTCCACGCCTTCGCGTCCGGTGGCGCCGCGGTGACCGGCGTCGAGGCCATCTCCAACGGCGTACCCGCGTTCCGCAGGCCCGAGTGTCGCAATGCCGCAAGACGCTGGTGCTCATGGGCACCGGGCTGGGCGTCATGTTCCTCGGCCTGTCAGCCCTGGCCGCCGAGATGGAGATCCGCCCCTTCGAGACCGGCACGCCGACGGTCATCTCCCGGGTGCCGCACCCATCGCCGACGTGCGCTACCGCGACCGCGTGCGGATCGGCGGCCGGGTCAGGTCGCTGCGGGTGGCGCCCCAGCACGATGCCCCACTGCTCGAGCTGGTGCTCGACGACGGCAGCGCCGCCATCTCGGTGGTGTTCCTGGGCCGGCGTGGTCTCGCCGGTGTTGCCGTGGGCGCGCACATGGTGGTCGAGGGCACGGTGGGGCTGCACCGCAGCCACCTCGCCATGCTCAACCCCGCCTACGAGCTGCGCCTATAGCCGGGGTTGGGCCCCCTGGCCGGAGATCGGCCGCGGTTGGGTCTCCTGGCCGGAGATCGGCCCGCGGTCAGACGGTGAGCGACGCCTCCAGCTGGATGTCGACTCCGGTGAGGGCCTTCGAGACCGGGCAGTTGGCCTTGGCGGACTCGGCCGCCTCCTGGAAGGCGGCGGGGTCGATGCCCGGCACGTCGGCGGAGGTGTTGAGGTCGATGCGGCTGATCCTGAACCCGGCGTCGGCCGGGACGAGGTGGACCCTGGCCGTGGTCTCCACGGAGGTCGGCGCGAACCCGGCCGTTTCCAGCCCGGCGGACAGTGCCATCGAGAAGCAGCCGGCGTGGGCGGCGCCGACCAGCTCCTCGGGATTGGTGCCGGTGCCCTCCTCGAAGCGGGACGAGAACGAGTACTGGCCCTCGAAGGCCCCGCTCCCCAGTCGCATGGTGCCGTTGCCGTCGCGGAGCCCGCCCTGCCAGCGGGCGGTTGCGGTGCGTGCGGGCATGTCGTGCCTCCCAGGGTCGTCGGTCGGGGTCGCCCTCCGCTGCACGTTAGGTCCTACGCTCGGGCGGTGGCCGATGCGGGCATCGACGCCGACACAGAGTCCGACGAACCGGAGGGCCGGACGGAGGCGCTCATCACTGCCGAGGCCCTCGGCGGCATCACCAAGGCGCTCGGATGGCTGCTGGTGGTCGGCGGTGCGGGATTGGTGGCCACGGGTGTGCCGCTCATCTTCGTGTACCGGCCCGACGGCGTCGGGTGGCTACGGGGGGCACACAGCGCCATGTCGATGATGTTCCTCGGTGGCGCCGCCGGAACGATCGCGGTGCTGGCGGTGGCGTTGGTCCGGCGCCTGAGCGTCCCGCCTGGATGGTTCGTGGGGCTCGCCGGCTTGCTGGCCGCACTCGTGGGGCTGATGTCGGGCCAGCTCATCGGCTGGGACCGGCTGGCGCTGGAGTCGGTCACCGACGGTTCGGGCTTCCGGGGCGTCGTCGACGCGCTGTCGGGTGACGTGCGGGCCGTCCTGGTCGACGACACCGAGGTGTCCCGCGGCGCGTACGCGGCGTGGGCAGGCGTGCACGTGCTGGCCGTGCCGGTGCTGGCGCTCGGCCTCGCCTGGATCGTCCGCCGCCGGGAACCGTAGCCACCGCCGCCGACGTCCAAGCCCCCGTAGTTCCGCTACGGGGTATCGGACCGGGAGGCGACGATGCGGAGACGGATGGTGATTGTGGGGGCACTGGCGGCCGTGCCTGTCGCGGCGCTGGGCGCGGCACCGGCGGGCGCGTGCGGCGGGCTGGTGGGGGAGAACGGCACGATCGAGCTGGTGCGCACCTCGACGCTGGCCGCCTACAGCGGCGGCATAGAGCGCTACGTGACGGCGTTCGAGTTCACCGGCGAGGGCGAGGAGGTCGGCTCGATCGTCCCGCTGCCGGACGTGCCCACCAAGGTGGAGCGGGCCGGTGACTGGACCCTGCAGCGGCTGGTCCAGGAGGTGGCGCCACCCGTGGAATTCGAACAGGCCGCCTCGGGGGTCGCCGAAGCGGGCGCCGACGATGCCCGCGTGATCCTCGAGACCCAGATCGACGCCCTCGACATCACCGTGCTCGAGGGCGGCGGCGACGCGGTGGGGAAGTGGGCCGTCGACAACGGCTTCCTGCTCACGCCCGACGCCCCCGAGGTCCTCGACTACTACGCCGAGCGGAGCCCCGTGTTCATGGCCGCCCGCTTCGACGCCCAGCGGGCGCAGGAGCTGGGCCAGGGCGCGGGCGACAGCACGCCGATCATGGCGACCATCCCGACCGACGACCCGTGGGTGCCGGTGCGGATCCTCGGCCTCGGCCTGGACGGCGGCCGGAACGTCGAGGCCGATGTGTTCCTGCTCACCGACGACGAGCCCGAGCTGCTGGCCGGGGGGACCGGGCTCACGCTCGACCGGAGCGAACCGGCCTCCGACCTGCTGCTCTCCGACCTGCGCTCCGACGTCGGCATGGAGTGGGTGCCCGACGACATGTGGCTGTCGTACATGAAGCTGGCCGCCCCGGCCGCCGAGCTCGACTACGACCTGGCCGTCTCCGCGACCCCGGGCGTGACCCCGTCGCTGGTCGACGCCGGGGTGCCCGAGCCCGAGGCCATCCCGGTGGAGCCACCGGGCTCCGGTCGGGAGTGGTGGCCGCTGGCCGCCGGTGGGGCGGCGGGCGCCGCGGTCCTTGCCGTCGGCTGGCTCTGGTGGCGGCGCGACCGAGTCGGAACCGGACCTGCGGGCGCCGGCCCGCGCTGGGCATGACACCCGTGAGCGCCTCGATCGGCGTGCGGGAGAACGCCGACGCGCCGGGGCGGTCCCTCGGGGCCACCCCGGCCAGCCCGGGCCGGCCTCCCGGTGGGCTGCGGCGGATCCGGCGGTGGCCGTGGCTGGTGGCCAGCGCGGTCGTCGCGGCTGGCGTCGCCGCCGCGGGGTTCGCGGTTGCCCGCGCCGGGACCGAGGATCCGGCGGCGCCACCACTGGGCCCGGGTGACGTGACGGTGGAGCTGCACGTCGAGCACTCGTTGTTCGAGCCGAGCGAGATCCGGGTGGTGGAGGGCACGCGGCTGCGGTTCGTCCTCGACAACGCCGATCCCATCAACCACGAGCTGATCGTGGGTGGGCCCGAGGTCCACGCCCGTCACGCCCGTGGCAACGAGGCCGGGCACCCGTCGATCCCCGGCGAGGTGTCGGTCGGGCCCAACGACGTGGGGGTGACGACGCTGCGGTTCGACGAGCCGGGGACGTTCGAGTTCGCGTGCCACCTGCCGGGGCACTACGAGTACGGCATGCACGGCGTTGTGGAGGTCGTCGCTGGCGTACCGTGACGCTCATGCCGGAGCGAGGCAGGGTGCTGTGGGAGCCGCCCGAGGACGTGCGGGAGCGCACCCGGATCGGTCGCTACCTGGCGTGGCTCGACAGCTATCGGGGCCGGTCCTTCCCGGATTACCAGAGCCTGTGGCGCTGGTCGGTCGACGACCTCGACGGGTTCTGGCGCACGATCTGGGAGCACTTCCACCTCGACTCGGCCACGCCGGTCGAGCGTGCGCTCGCCCGCCCCGGCATGCCCGGCGCCGTGTGGTTCCCGGGGGCGATGGTCAACTACGCCGCCCACGCCCTCCGCAGCGAGCCGGCCGGGCCCGCGATCATCGCCAGGTCGCAGTCGCGTGACCCGCTCGAGCTGAGCATCGCCGAGCTGCGCGACCAGGTGGCCCGCTGCCGGGCGGGGCTGGTGCGCCTGGGCGTGAGCCGGGGCGACAGGGTTGCGGCCTACCTGCCCAATGCCCCCGAGGCGGTGGTGGCGCTGCTCGCCACCGCCAGCCTGGGGGCGATCTGGTCGTCGTGCGCCCCGGAGTTCGGTACCCGCAGCGTCGTCGACCGCCTCCGGCAGATCGACCCGGCCGTGCTGCTGGCGGTGGACGGCTACCGCTACGGCGCCAAGCGGGTCGACCGGGCGGCCGAGGTCGCCGAGGTCCGCGCCCGCTTGCCCTCGCTGCGCCACGTCGTCACCGTCGGCTACCTCGACCCCGGCTCGCGGTTCCCGGACTCGCTGACGTGGGACGAGCTGCTGGCCGAACCCGGCGAGCTGGCGTTCGAGCCGCTGCCGTTCGACCACCCGCTCTACGTCCTGTACTCGTCCGGCACGACCGGGCTGCCCAAGCCGATCGTGCACGGCCACGGCGGCATCCTGGTCGAGCACCACAAGGTGCTGGCGCTGCACAACGACCTCGGGCCCGGCGACCGCTTCTTCTGGTTCTCGACCACCGGCTGGATGATGTGGAACTACCTGGTCTCCGGCCTCCTGGTCGGGGCGACGCTCGTGCTGTTCGACGGCGACCCCGGCCATCCCGACCTCGGGGCGCTCTGGCGCATGGCCGGCGACGACGAGGTCACGTTCTTCGGCACGTCGGCGCCCTTCCTGCTGGCCTGCCGCAAGGCGGGCATCGCCCCGGCGGAGGTCGCCGACCTCTCGGCCCTGCGGTCGGTCGGCTCGACCGGTGCGCCGCTGCCGGCCGAGGGGTTCGAGTGGGCCTACGAGGCGATCGGGCCGGCCCGAGAAATGGCTCCCGCTTCCACGGCCGCTCGGGCCGGGGGAGCCGGCAGTACCGACCTGCTGCTGTCGTCGGTCAGCGGTGGCACGGACATGTGCACGGCGTTCGTCGGTGGCTGCCCGTTGGTGCCCGTCCGTTCGGGCGAGATCTCGTGCCGCTACCTCGGCGCCAGGGTCGAGGCCTATGCCGGGGGCCGCCCGGTGCTGGGGAAGCAGGGCGAGCTGGTGATCACGGCGCCCATGCCTTCGATGCCGGTGGCGTTCTGGGGCGACGACGACGGGTCGCGCTACCGCATCGCCTACTTCGAGGACCATCCGGGAGTGTGGACCCACGGAGACTGGATCACGGTCTACGACGACGGTGCCTGCATCATCACCGGCCGTTCCGACGCCACCCTGAACCGGGGCGGGGTCCGCATGGGGACGGCCGAGCTGTACTCGGTGGTGGAGGGCCTGCCCGAGGTCTCCGACAGCCTGGTGGTCCACCTGGAGGATCCCGGGGGTGGACCGGGCCGGCTGGTGCTGTTCGTCACCCCCGCGGCCGGGATCGCCCTCGACGACGAGCTCCGGAATCGCATCACCAAGGCGCTGCGCACCGAGCTGTCGCCTCGGCACGTGCCCGACGAGATCCATGCCGTCCCCGGCGTGCCTCGCACGCTGTCGGGCAAAAAGCTGGAGGTGCCGGTCAAACGGATCCTGCTCGGCGCCGATCCCGACACCGCCGCGAGCCGCGGCAGCCTGGCCAACCCCGACGTGCTCGACGCCTACCCGGCGTTCGCCGAGGGCTAGCCCAGGGCTAGCCCCGGGCCAGCCCAGGTGCCCGATCTCATCGCCGGTTGAGAGCGTGCGCGGATCGGCACGTCCTCTTGGCTTGCGGTGGTCAGCATTGCCGGGAGGCCTCGCTGGGTGGCCTTGGCTCACGCTGCAAATCCCGTACTGTTCGGTGCCCACGTGCGGGCCTATCCGCTCGGCCTCTAACCTCGATCTCATCTGGGATACGCATCGTGGCCACGTGGTCACCCGGTCGGACCGTGGTCCCGAGCGGGAGGGACGACCGGGCGATCCACCCTCGCCGGGGGCGGCCGCTGCGAGCGGCGCGCCGCCGCCCCGGGTGGTGCCGGTGGCGCGCTACGCCGCGATCGGCCTCGGCGCCTCGACGGCGCTGGTGCTGCTGGCCAATCCGTTGACGCGCTGGTTCGCTCGCGAGCGCCGCCAGGGCGATCCCGACTACTCCGATGACCTGCCGCTCCTGTTCGACGTCAACACCGAGGCGACGGTCCCCACGTGGTACTCGGCGAGCTTGTTGCTGGCGGTCGCCGGCATGTGCGGTCTCTTCACGGTCGTCTCGACCGGGGGCCGCCGGGGCGACCGATGGCGCTGGGCGGCGCTGGCGATCGTGTTCATGGGCATGTCGCTCGACGAGGCGGTTGCACTGCACGAGCGGCTCGGTTCGGGTGTCACGGACACCCTGGACGTCGAGGCCACGGGCGTGCTGCGGCACCCGTGGGTCGTCGCCGGGGTGGTCCTGGCGGCGGCGCTCGTGGCCGTCACGGCCTGGGCGGTCGCGACGCTGCCTCGCCACCTGCGTCGCTGGATGGCGCTCGGTCTCGGCACCTACATCGGTGGTGCCCTGGGTCTCGAGGCCGCGAGCGGCGCGGTGCTCGATGCCGCTGGCGACGGGTTCGCCTACGCCGCCGTGACCTGGTTCGAGGAGGGCGCCGAGATGGTGGGCGCACTGATCGTCCTCTGCGCGCTGCTGGCGGCACTCGAGGTGCGGCTCGACCGCGGTGCTGTGCGGGTCGGCTTGGCCGACGCGGCGCACGACGGGCCGCGGAGGTCGACGCTTCCGTGGCGCGATGCCCGACGCGGGCAGGCGTCATGGCACGATGGCCGAACGCGGTTTCAGGTCGCCGGGCTCGCCGGCTGCGACGGAAGGAGCGTCATGGAGACCACGACCAGGGACGTGCTCTACATCGGTGGAGAGTGGGTGGCGCCGGCGTCGGGCGGCACCATCGACGTGATCAGCCCCACCACCGAGGACCTGATCGCCACGGTGCCCGAGGCATCCGAGGGTGACGTCGACCGGGCCGTGGAGGCCGCCAGGGCCGCGCTTGGCGGTCCCTTCCCGCGGCTGTCGCCTGCCGAGCGCGCCGAGTACATCACCAAGCTGTCCCAGGCGATCCAGGCCCGGGCGCCCGAGTTCGCCGAGACCATCACCAGCGAGATGGGCTCGCCCTCGAGCTGGGCGCTCATGGGTCAGGTGCTGTCGTCGACGATGGTGCTCGACGGCTGGGTCGAACTGGCCCGGACGTACCCGTTCGAGGAGCTCCGGCAGGGTGCCCTCGGCCCCGTGCTCGTGCGCAAGGAGCCGGTAGGCGTCTCGGCCGGGATCATCCCCTGGAACGTGCCGCTGTTCATCGTCGCCCTCAAGCTCGGCGCCGCCCTCGCCGCCGGGTCACCCATGATCCTCAAGCCGTCGCCCGAGACGCCGCTCGACGGCTACCTGCTGGCCGAGGTGCTCGACGAGATCGAGCTGCCCAAGGGCATGGTGTCGATCCTCCCCGCGGGCCGCGAGATCGGCGAGTACATCGTGCGCCACCCCGGCGTCGACAAGGTCGGGTTCACCGGCTCGACCGCCGCCGGCCGCAAGGTGGGTGCCATCTGCGGCGAGATGCTCAAGCGCTGCACCCTCGAGCTCGGCGGCAAGTCGGCGGCCGTCGTGCTCGACGACGCCGACCTGGCCAGCACGATCCCGCTGCTCATGCCGAACGCCCTCATGAACAACGGCGAGGCCTGCGTGGCCCAGACGCGGATCCTGGCGCCGCGGGCACGTTACGACGAGGTGGTCGAGGCCGTGGCCGAGGCGGTCAGGGCCACGACGGTGGGCGATCCGGCCGACCCCTCGATCGCGGTTGGCCCCCTGGTGGCCGAGCGCCAGCGCGAGCGGGTGCTGGGCTACATCGAGAAGGGTCGCAGCGAGGGCGCCAAGCTCGCCGTGGGCGGCGGGCGGCCCGCCGGGCTCGATCGGGGCTGGTTCGTGGAGCCCACCCTGTTCGTGGACGTCGACAACAAGATGACGATCGCCCAGGAGGAGATCTTCGGGCCGGTGCTGGCGGTGCTGCCCTACGACGACGAGGCCGACGCCGTGCGCATCGCCAACGACAGCGACTATGGCCTGTCCGGCTCGGTGTGGACGCAGGACGTGGAGCGCGGCATCGACGTCGCCCGGCGGGTGCGTACCGGCACCTACGGGATCAACCAGTTCGGCACGATCGACCTGCGCAGCCCCTTCGGCGGGTTCAAGGCGTCGGGCGTGGGCCGCGAGCTGGGCCCCGAGGGCCTGTCGGCCTACCTGGAGACCAAGTCGATCCTGCTGCCGGCGGACTACCAGCCGCCGGCTTGACCCGCTCCGGCCGGCGGCCGGACGATGGGCCCGTGCGCGGACGAGCCCTCGCCACCGTCACCGTCCTCCTGGTGGCCGTCCTCACGATCCTCGCGGCCGCCGGCCCGGTGGCGGGGGCGGTGGCCGTCGGCGGGTCGGCCCGGGCGGTGGCGCAGCAGCCCGAGGACGATCCTGACGGCGACCCGTCCACCGACGACGCGCCCGTGCCGGATCAGGACATCATCCCCGAGCCCAACTCGGGCAGAGCTCCCCGCGATGCCGGCGATCGAGGCGGCGCCCTCCAGGGCCTGGTGCTGCTGTTCGTCGTGATCGGGGTGGGCGGGATCGCGGTCCTGGCCGTGCGGGAATCCCGCAGGGCGCGGGCCCGCAGGATGGCGGCGTCCGACGGGCCCGCTCAGGCCAATTCGCCGTAGTCGCGCTCGCAGGCCCCGAGGCCCTCGACCACACCGGTGCGAAGGGCGTCGGTGCGTTCGAACGCCGTGCCGGTGTCGTCGGCGAGGGCGTCGCCGTAGGCGATGAACCCCTGGATCCCCTCGTCGAGATCCCCGGGGGAGATGACCAGGAGGGTGGAGTCGGGCTCGCCCGGCGCCACGTCGGGAGAGATCGACCGGGCGTACAGGCCGGTCATGCAGTCGGCCTGCAGGCTCTGCTCCACGCCCTCACCGTCGATGCCGAGCTGGGCCTGGGCGGCGATCGCCCACAACCGCGCGACCTCGGTCCCGAAGGCGAAATCACCGATCTCGTACAGTTCGCCGGTGAGCCCGGCGCCGTCGATCACCGCGACGTCCTCGTCCTCGCAGTAGAGGGCGGCGCCGCGGATCCCGTCCCCGGAGAGCGTTTCGCCGCCGCAGCTGATCCCCGCGCCCGCCGGGTCGACGAGCACCAGGTCGTCGATCGGCGTCCACGCCTCGCCCAGCTGCTCGAACAGGGTCTCGTAGTAGACGTTGAGGTCCGCCTCGAGCAACGACGCCAGCCCGCAGTCCGCCGCCTCGCCGCTCTCGCGGTCGAAGTCACCGGCGAGGATGCGTTCGTCGAGGTCACCCGGGCAGGTGGGGCCGGCGTCATCGACCCGGAGGTTGCCCGGGTCCGCGGACGCCAGGTCGGCGGGGCTGAACGGGATGTCGAAGGTCCGGCGAGGCGCACCCTCGTATTCGGCGCAGTGCTCGGGCCCGTTCTCGTACCCCTCCTGGAACGCGCCGATGCGGTCGAAGCCGCTGCCGTGGGCCCCCGGATTGTCCTCGTCGGTGCCGGGCTGGTCCCGGATGGCCACCATGCCGGCGACGCTGGCGTCGAGCTGACGGTCGGTGACCTCGAACGTGTCGCTGCCGCCGTCGGCCACGTGCGACGTCCACGACCCGGCGTAGCAGTCGGCCTGCAGCTCGAGGTCGATCGTGCGGCCCCGGACGTCGGCCCGCACCTGGATGGCGTGCGCGAACTCGTGGGCGAACACGATGCCCACGGTGAACGCCCCGAACGTCTCGTTGAGCTGGGGGATCAGGTTCACCTGGTCCCAGGCGATCAGGTCCTCGGTCGGGCAGTAGAAGGCGTTGCCGGCGATGTCCTGGTAGCTGATGGGCGCCGGCCCGCAGCGGGGCGTCGCGGTGTTGGGGCCGTACGGCTGGTAACCGCCGGCCAGGGGCTCGAAGGGGCCGTCGTAGATCTCGGGATAGGTCTCGGTCCAGTAGGCCTCGACATCGTCGATGGCCCCGGCGACCAGCGCGTCGAGGTCATCCGGCGGCGCCGGGTCGGAGCTGTCGGCGTTCGCATCGTCGGATCCTCGACGACCTTCCCCGGTCGGATCGCCGGCCAGGGGGTTCTCGTCCGCCTCCTGCGCACACGCGCCGGCGGCGAACACCAGCGCCGCGACGGCGCCGAGGGCGCCGGACCGTGACCACGACCACCGCCAACGCTGCACGAGTAGGGCCTCCCGTCGACTACGCCCGCCATCGACGCAAGGGTCGACGCTACCGCGCGGACCGTGACAACTGACCACCACCCCCGCTGGTCCCACCGCCCGTAGCCTCGCGGGCAGTGGACGAGCCGACGACCACTGCCGCCGCCACCGCTCCGGACCCTCCCGGGTACCCGCTCGGGTGGGAGGCCGACGTGGTGCTCGCGGACGGCGGCACCGCGCACATCCGGCCGATCCGGCCCGACGACGGGCCCCGTGTCGTCGACTTCCACGGCCGCCAGTCCCCCGAGAGCATCTACTTCCGGTACTTCACGCCCCGCCTGCGGCTCCCCGAGAAGGAGGTCGAGCGGCTCACCCACGTCGACTACGCCGACCGCATGGCGTTCGTCGCGCTGCTCGACGACGTGCTGGTGGGGGTGGCCCGCTACGACCGGCTGCCCACCCGGTCGGACGCCGAGGTGGCCTTCTTCGTGGACGACCGTCACCAGGGGCGGGGCATCGCCACCGTGCTGCTGGAGTACCTGGCCGAGGCCGCGCGCCGCACGGGCATCACGGCGTTCACGGCGACCGTGCTGCCGTCGAACCGGCGCATGGTCGCGGTGTTCCGCAACGCCGGGTTCACCGCCGCCAGTCACTTCGGGGATGGCGTGATCGAGGTGCGGCTCGACCTGCAGCCCACGCCCGAGGCCGAGGCCGCCATCACGGCCCGGGCCCAGCGGGCGGAGGCCGAGGCCGTGCGCCGGCTGTTGGCGCCCCGATCGGTGGCGGTCATCGGTGCCGGCCGGGAGCCGAGCGGGGTCGGGCACGCGGTGCTGCGCAACATGCTGGAGCACCGCTTCGCCGGGCCGGTGTACGCGGTCAACCCGCACGCCGACCACGTCGCCGGCGTCAGGGCGGTGCATGACGTCAACGACATCGACGGGCCGGTCGACCTGGCGGTGGTGGTGGTGCCCGCGAGGCAGGTGCCGGCGGTGGCGGAGGACTGTGGCCGCAAGGGCGTCCCGGCCATGATCGTGATCTCCGCCGGGTTCGCCGAGGCCGGGCGCGAGGGTGCGGCGCTGTCGGCGGCCGCACTGCGGGCCGCGCGGCGCTTCGGCACCCGGCTGCTCGGCCCCAACTGCCTGGGGGTGATCAACACCGATCCGAACGTGCGGCTCCACGCCACGTTCGCCACGCCCGACCCCCGTCCCGGGCCCGTCGCCCTACTGACGGAGTCCGGCACGATCGGCGGGGTCATCCTCGGTCGCATCGGTGAGGCCGGACTGGGCGCCTCGTCCTTCGCCGCCATCGGGAACCGGGCCGACGTGTCGGCCAACGACATGCTCCAGTACTGGGCCGACGACTCACGCACCGAGCTGGTCCTGCTGTACCTCGAGTCGTTCGGCAACGCCCGCAAGTTCGGCCGCATCGCCCGCGAGCTGGGCCGGACCAAGCCGATCGTCGCGGTCAAGAGCCGCGGCGCGGCGCGTGCCTACCCGGCGGATGGGGCCGAGGCCCACCCCGCCGCGGTCGAGGCTCTGCTCGAGCAGACCGGCGTGGTCCGGGTGGACACGCTTTCGCAGCTGCTGGACGTCGCCCGGGTGCTGGCGTGCCAGCCGCTGCCCGACGGCGACCGGGTGGCGCTCGTGGGCAACGGCGGCGGATCCCTGGCCTTGGCCGCCGACGCCTGTGTCGACGCCGGGCTGGCGCTGGCCGAGCTGGGAACCGGCGTCCGCCGGCAACCGGGCGCCGGGCAGCCCGGGCCCCGGCCGGCGACGCGGGTCCGGGCCAGCACCGTCGACCTGGGGTTCGAGGCCGGGCCCGACGAGCTGGAACGCGCGCTGAAGGCGCTCCTCGGCGACGACGGGGTGGACAGCGTGCTGGTCGTCTGCGCGCCGGCGCCCCGCCAGTCGACGGCGGACCTGGTGGGCGCGGTGGCGTCGGCCCGGGCCGCGTGCCCCCGCAAGACGCTGCTGGCCTGCGTGTTCGGTCCCCACCCGACCTCCATCTCGCCGGGTTCGGGGCCCGAGGTGCCGGTGTTCGACTTCCCGGATGACGCCGCCTACGCGCTGGGGCGGGTGACGCAGTACGCCCGGTGGCGGCGGGCTCCGGAGGGCGCGGTGATCGTGCCGTCGACGGCCGATCCGGCGGCGGGTCGCGCCCGGGTGGCGGCGGCGCTGGCCGCCGGCGGGGTCGACGACGGAGGCCGGTGGCTGCCGACCGACGTCGCCACCGACGTGCTCACCGCCGCCGGCCTGCCGATCGTGCCGTCGCGGGTGGCGGGGGACAGCCACCGGGCGCTCGCGGCCGCCGGCGACCTCGGCTACCCGGTGGCCGTCAAGTCGGCGGCCCGCAGCCGGTCGGCCAAGACCGAGGCCGGCGGCATCGCCCTCGATGTCCACGACGAGGCCGAGCTCCGGGCGGCCCTGGCCGGGATGGGTGGGGCGCTGGGCGCCGCGCTGTGGCCCGTCGTCGTGCAGCCGATGGTCCGGCCCGGCGTCGACGTGGCCGTGACCGTGGCCGAGAGCGAGCTGGTGGGGCCGGTGGTGACCCTGGGCGCCGGCGGGGTCGCCACCGACCTGTCCACCACCGCGGTGCATGTGCTACCGCTCACGGACCTCGACGCCCGCAGGTTCGTGGCGTCGTCGCCGCTGGGCCCGTTGCTCGACGAAGCCGGGCGCAGCAGCCTCGAGGACCTGCTCCTACGGGTGGGAGCGCTGGTCGAGACGGCGCCCGAGTTGGTGAGGCTGGAGCTCAACCCCGTGATCGTGTCGCCGCCCGGCCCGGCGGTGGCCGACGTGCGGCTGCGGGTCGCCCCGATCGAGCGCGACCCCCTTCCTCCCGTCCGACGTCTCTGAGCCCAAGTCCGCCCCGGGCGCTCGGCGTCTGCTTGTCAGCGGGGTTCGCGGGGGAGGTTGAGTGTGCGCTCGCCGAGGATGTTGCGCAGGATCTGCGTCGTGCCGCCCATGATCGTGTAGGCGGGGGCGTAACAGAGGTTGCGGCTGACCCGGCCGGCCAGGGCTTGCATGCCGCTCCCGCCCCCCGGCTCGGCCAGCAGGGCCCAGGGCCCCAGCACCCGGCCGCAGAAGGCGGCGATGCGCTGCTCGAGCTCGGTGCAGAAGGTCTTGGTGGCCGCCGAGAACTGCCTCGGGGTCTGCCCGAGCGTTTCGCGCAAAACCAGCAGGCGGCCGATCCGGTAACCGGACTCGATTGCGGCCATCTCCTGGCGGATCAGCGGATCGGCGGTGTCGGCCCAGGGCCGCACGTCCTCGTACAGCCGGCGGTTGGAGACCAGGCGGTCGATGCCGCCCCGCTCGTGCTCCATCTGCCGCATGACCTGGCGGAAAGAGCCGTTCGGCTCCCCCACGAGGTGGGCGTCGGGCACCCGCACGTCCTCGAAGTAGACCTCGCAGAAGTGCCGGCTGTCGGTCATGTCGACGATCGGGCTCACCGACACGCCGGGCGACCGCATGTCCACGACGAGCTCCGACAGGCTCTCGTGCGGCTTGGCGTCGGGGTCGGTCCGGGCGATGAGGTAGCACCAGTCCGCGTCGGCGGCGCCCGAGGTCCAGATCTTCTGACCGTTGACCACCCACTCGCCGCCGTCGCGCTCGGCCCGCGTTCGAATGCCGGCCACGTTCGAGCCGGCGTCGGGCTCGCTCATGCCGATGCACCACATCGACGTGCCGGCGATGATCCCGGGTAGCCAGCGGGACCGCTGCTCGTCGGTGCCGAACTGCAGCAGGCTCGGCCCCATCTGCCGATCGGCGAACCAGGCCGCGGCGACGGGTGCCCCGGTGCTGATCAGCGCCTCGAACACCACGAAGCGGTCGAGCGGGCTGCGGCCGCCGCCCCCGTGCTCGACCGGCCACGTCATCCCGAGCCAGCCCCGGGCGCCGAGCTCCTGGGCGAAGGCGCGGTCGTGTCCGATGATCCAGCTGTCGTCGGGCACGTCGGCCCGCTCGGACGCCTCGCGCCCCACCTTCAGCGCCTCCTCGCGCAAGGCCTTCAGCTCGGGGGACAGGGCGAAATCCATGGCAGGAGACTACGGGTCGGTCGCAGACCGACGCCGCCAGCGTCTTCGGGTCGGCCGGCAGGCCGACGCCACCACGGGGCGGGGGGCGGGGGTCGGGCTGGAGGGTGGGGGTCGGGCCGGATGGTCACTACGTTCGGCGGGATGGAGATCCGGCCCGTGCGACCCGACGAGCACCAGGCACTCGGCGACCTGACCGTCGCCGCCTACGCCGCGATCGACCCCGCAGTCGTCGAAGAGGACGGCTACGCCGGCGAGCTGCGCGACGTGGCCGGCCGGGCCGCCGGCGCCGAGGTGCTGGTGGCGGTCGACGACGCCGGGACCGTCGTCGGCGGCGTCACCTACGTGCCCGGTCCCGACTCGCCGTGGGCCGAGTTCAGCGAGCCCGACGGGGCGGGCATCCGCATGCTGGCGGTCGCGCCGGGGGCGCAGGGAGGTGGCGTCGGTGAGGCCCTCAGCCGGGCGTGTGTCGATCGGGCCCGGGCCACCGGCAGGGGCCAGATCCTGCTCCACTCGACCGACCGGATGACCGCCGCCCACCGCCTCTACGAGCGGCTGGGCTTCGCCCGCGACGGGGCGCTCGACTGGGAACCGCTCCCCGGGTTCTGGCTCCGCGGGTTCCGCCTGCGCCTGCACGACCACTGACCCCCACCGTTCCGGCGCTGGTTTCTTGCGGTGCTGGCGAGGAATCGGCGCCGGTCGCGGGTGATGGCTACAGGCCGAGGCCGTCGACGACCTCGGCACCCGGGAGCCCGGTCAGCCAGGCCCCCGGCATGGCGAGCTTGGAGCGGCGCAGGCCGCTGCCCACG
This sequence comes from Acidimicrobiales bacterium, assembly GCA_050744525.1. Classification (GTDB taxonomy): domain Bacteria; phylum Actinomycetota; class Acidimicrobiia; order Acidimicrobiales; family VFJN01; genus DASQUK01. Next base: position 25,907 of record JBOGHG010000013.1, read on the forward strand.
ATGACCTCGGGCGTGGCGACGACCGCACGGTCGATCAGCAACGGCCAGTCCGGCGGCAGGCCGATGGCCGTGATGCCGCCGTGCTCCATCCCGGTTTCGGCGACCGCCAGGTCGACGGCCGCGAACGACGCCTTGCGGGCGTCGATCCGGCGGCGCACGAGGTTGTTGACGTCGGCACGCGTGGTGGCCAGCACGACGACGGCGGCCAGTCGGGTCTCACCGGAGCGCCTGCCGGCGACGACGACGCAGTTGGCGGACACGTCCAGCGCCACCTCGTAGGCATCGCAAAATGCGGCGGTGTCGGCCAGCCCGGGGTCGATGGGTGCCACCATCACCCGGTGGGGGTCGCCGGGTGCCTGGTCGAGCGCGGCGGCCACGGGCGGGCCGAGCAGATCCGGTCGGGTGGGCGCGGGGACCCAGGGCAGCGTTCCGAGCATCAGGTGGGACATTCTGTCGCCATGCTCGACGAATCGCTGGCGGCCCCGCCGGACCGGGGACGTGTGTTCAGATCGGGACGGCGCGTGCGACTGTCCGACGCCGATCCCACCGGGCGCCTCCGCCTCGACGCCTGTGCCCGCTACCTCCAGGACATCGGGAACGACGACACGGCCGATTGCGGCATCGACGACGAGCGCACGACCTTGGTGGTGCGTCGCGCCGTCATCGACGTCCATCGGCCGCCCCGCTGGCGGGAGTGGCTGGACCTCGGCACCTGGTGCGCCGGCCTGGGTGGGCGCTGGGCCGAGCGCCGCCTGTCGATCGTGGGCCAACGCGGCGGACGGGTCGAGATCGCCACCCTGTGGATCCACATCGACGTGGCCAGCGGCGCCCCCGTGCGGCTGCCGCCGGCGTTCCACGATGTCTACGCGGAGTCGGCGGCCGGCCGGAGGGTATCGAGCCGGCTGTGGCTCGGTGATCCGGCGATCGGTGCCGCGGCCGAACGGTGGGCCCTGCGGGCGGTGGACATCGACCTCCTGGGTCACGTCAACAACGCCGCGTATTGGGCCGCCATCGAGGAGCAGGTGGAGCCGGGCGCCGCCTTCGCCCACCGCCTGCTGGGCCGGCCCCACCGGGCCGTCATGGAGTACGGGCCGGGCATCGCACCGGGCGACGTGGTCGAGCTGCTGATCGACGAGGCCGACGAGCACCTCGCCGTGTGGTTCACGGTCGACGGGGCGGTGCAGGCAAGCGCGGCGATCGTCCCGCTGCCCGGCGACACCCGATGAAGTTCGTAGGGGATCGCTACTCCGACAGCAGCACGACCTTGCCGAGCTTGCCGCCGGCGGCGAAGCGGTCGTAGGCGGCCGCAGCTTCCGACATCGGGAACGTGGCGGCGATCGGCACGGTCACGGCGCCTCGGGCCAGCAGCGGCAGGACGTGGCGCTCGATGCGCCGGGCGGCCTGGGCCTTGTCCTCGATCGGGCGGGGCCGCAGCGTCGAGCCGTGGATCCGCGCCCGCTTGCCCATCAGTGCGAGCAGGTTGAGCTCGGCCGTGGATCCCGCAGCCACGCCGATGGCCGCGATCCGTCCCCCGACCGCCAGGGCGTCGAGGTTGGCAGCCATGTTGCTCGCTCCCACCAGCTCGAGGATCACATCGAACGGTCCGGCGGCCGCGAACGCCTCGGGGGCGACCACGGTGGCGCCCAACGCCGCGACGCCCTCGCGCAGCGCCTCGTTCCGAACCGTCGCCACCACGGTGCTCCCGGTCGCCACCGCCAGCTCCACGGCGGCGGTGCCCACGCCCCCGGCCGCGCCGTGGATGCAGGCGCGCTCGCCCATCGCGAGGCCACACTGGGTGAACAACGCGTCGTGGGCCGTCGTGTAGTTCTCGGGAAAACCGCCGGCCTGGGCCCAGGTCACCCCGTCCGGCACCGGGACCGCGAGCAGCTCGGGGACCACCGCCAGCTCCGACTGGCCGGCTCCCGTGACGACGGCCATCACGCGGTCACCCACGCCGAACCGGCGCACACCCGGGCCGCAGGCCGCCACCTCGCCGGCCAGCTCGAGGCCGGGCAACTCGGGAGGGGCGGTGCCGGGAGGCGGTGGGTAGAGGCCTTCTCGTTGCATGAGGTCGCCGCGGCACACACCGGCGGCCCGCACCCGGACCAGCAGCTCGGCCGTGCCGGGCTCAGGATCGGGATGGTCGCGCCAGGCAAGGGTGCCGTCGGCGATGGTGACCGCGTACATGGGGGCGGGTGGCGTGTATGCGACGCTGCGGGCCTCAGCCCCGCTGGCCGATGGGCACGTAGGCCCGCTCGGGCGCCCCCACGTAGAGCTGGCGGGGGCGGGCGATCTTCTGGTCCTGCTCGAGCAGCTCGACCCAGTGCGCCAGCCATCCCGACGTCCGGGGGATCGCGAAGAGCACGGTGAACATCTCCTCCGGGAACCCCATCGCCTGGTAGATCAGGCCCGAGTAGAAGTCCACGTTCGGGTACAGGCGGCGGGACGTGAAGTACTCGTCGCTCAGCGCCACCTCTTCCAGCTTGAGGGCGATGTCGAGCAACGGGTTGCGCCCGGTGATGGCGAAGACCTCGTCCGCCGTCTCCTTGATGATCTTCGCCCGTGGGTCGTAGTTCTTGTAGACCCGGTGCCCGAAGCCCTGGAGCCTGACCTCGCCCCGCTTGACCCGCTGGACGTAGTCGCCGACCTCGTCGATCCCCCCGATCTCCTTGAGCATGGCGATGACGGCCTCGTTGGCGCCGCCGTGCCGGGGCCCGTAGAGGGCGGCGGCGGCACCGGCCACGCAGCTGTAGGGGTCTGCGTGGGCGGAGGCGATCGTACGCATGGCGGTGGTGCCGCAGTTCTGCTCGTGGTCGGCGTGCAGGATGAACAGCACGTCGAGCGCCCGGGCCAGTGCGGGGTTGGCGTCGTAACGGGGCTCGGCGACCTTCCACAGCATCGACAGGAAGTTGGCGGCGAAGGCCAGCGAGTTGTCGGGGTACACGAAGGGCATGCCCACGCTGAACCGGTGACAGGCGGCGGCCAGGGTGGGCAGCTTGGCGATGAGCCGGACGATCTGCTTGTAACGATTGTCGGGATCGTGGATGTCCTTGGCGTCGAGATAGAAGGTCGACAGCGCGGCCACCGCCGAGACCAGCATCCCCATGGGGTGCGCGTCGTAGTGGAAGCCCTCGAGGAACCGCTTGCGCACGTTCTCGTGGATGAACGTGTGGTACGTGATGTCGTGCACCCAGCGGTCGTACTGCTCGCTGGTCGGCAGCTCTCCGTGGATCAGCAGGTAGGCGACCTCGGGGTAGGTGGAGCTCTCGGCGAGCTGCTCGATCGGGTACCCGCGGTAGCGCAGGACACCGGCGTCACCGTCGATCTCGGTGATGGCGCTCCGGGTGCACGCCGTGGTCATGAACGCCTCGTCGTAGAACCAGATGTTCGGAAGCAGCTTGCGCCAGCCGCTGGCATCCACCCCGCCCTCGGCTATCGGGATCTCGACTGATTCGCCCGTGCGGTTGTCCGTGATCGTGATGCTCTCGGGCACGGCACGTCGCTCCTTGGTGTGGCTGCTTCCTCGCGGCCGAGGCTACTGCCGAGCGGTCGACGTCACGAGGGGCCGGCCCTGCCCCCGGACGTCAGGTTCGGCTGGACTCCCTCCTGATCGGCGCTCTCCACGAGCTCGCGGATGGCGACCCTGACCGCGCGGGCCGGGGCCGAGGGGCGGCCCCGGCGGGGGATGGCGATGCCGACCGCCCGTGGCGTCATGCCACGCACCGCGATCCGCCGGCAGGAGATCTCGATCCAGCCCGACGCCGCCGTCGCCGGCAGGATGGCGGCGCCGTAGCCCTGGAACGCCAGCCAGGCCAGCAGGCCGATGCCGTCGATCTCGGCCTGGGCCCGCATCTCGATGCCCAGCCGGGATGCCTCCTGGTCGAGCTCGTCGCGGAACGGTGTTCCCCGCGGCTCGAGCAGCAGCTCGTGCTCGGCCAGATCTGCCAGCTCGACGTGCTCACGGTCGGCCAGGGGATGGGCGAACGGCACGGCGAGGATGCGTTGCTCGTCGAACAACGGCTCGGTGGTGAGCTCGCCACTGGCGAGGGGCAGGTTGACCACGGCGAGGTCGAGGGCGCCGCTGACGACCTGGGGGACCAGCGATGTGGTCGTGGCGTCGACGATCACCACCTTGACGTGCGGATGGCGCTCGGCCATGACCCGCAGCAGGTTGGGGAGCAGCCAGCGGCTCGCCGTGCCGATGCAACCCAGGCGCACCTGGCCCGACACCTCGTGGAGCATCGAGGCCACGTCGGATCGGAGCGACTCCAGTTCGTGGTGGACGCGCCGGGCGCGGTCGACCACGACCTCGCCCTCCTCGGTGAGGACGCCTGTGGCCCGGTCGACCAGCGTGGTGCCCAGCTCGCGCTCGAGCCTGGCGATGTGGGTCGACACGTTGGACTGGACGGTGTGGAGCCGCCGGGCCGCGGCGGAGAACGAACCGGCATCGGCCACGGCGGCGAGCGCCGCGAGCTGGCGAAGGTCCATCACTCGCAATGATGGCACCTATCGCAAACAACTGTTTGACGGTTCAGCCACTGCACTCGCACAATGAAGGCACAAAGGGTGCCGTAGTCAGATCCCCCCTCTTGCTATGCCGCACCCGCAGGAGCCGACCGAGCCACCCCGCGGTCGGCTCTTGTCATGTTCGAGGCGGGTAAGGGGAACCCTCCCCTCCGTCGCCGGCCCGGGGACGCCTCGCCGGTCCACTCGGGGTACCTTGCTCCGCGTGCGGGGCGCCGCGTTCTTCGATCTCGACCGGACGTTGCTACGGGGGGCTTCGGGCCCCGTGATCAGCGAGGCGTTGCGCGCCAGCGGCGTGCTCTCCGAGCGCGGTGTTCCCGGCGAGGGCCTCCTCTATCAGCTGTTCGACCTGGTGGGGGAGACGCGGCCCTCGATGGTCCTCACCCGGATGGCGGCCCGCTTCGCCAAGGGCTGGCCGCGAGACCGGGTCCAGGCCGCCGGCGAGAAGGCGGCCGAACAACTGGCCGGTGCGGTGCAGCCGTTCGCGCATCCCATCATCGACGACCATCGCGCCGCCGGCCGCCGCCTGGTGCTGGCCACGACCACGCCCGACGACATGATCAGGCCGCTGGCCGACCGGCTGGGCTTCGACGACGTGGTGGCGACGCGCTACGGCGTCGATTGCGACGGCCGCTACGACGGCACCATCGACGGCGAGTTCGTGTGGGGCCGGGGCAAGCTCCGAGCCGTCCGCGGTTGGGCGGAGCGCCATCGGGTCGATCTCGACGGAAGCTGGGCGTACAGCGACAGCTACTACGACGCCGCCTTGCTGGGCGCGGTCGGCCACCCGGTGGTCGTCAACCCCGACCCCCGGCTGCTGGGCGTGGCGCTGGTGCGCCGTTGGCCGGTCGTCCACTTCGACGTCCCCGCCGGCGTGCCCAAGGTGCCCATGCTCGGCATCGAGCCGCAACGGTTGCTGCAGACCCTGGTACGGCCGGAGCTGCTGCCGTGGGTCCGTTTCGACATCGACGGTGTCGGGCGCGTCCCGGCGGCGGGCCCGGCCATCCTGGCGGCCAACCACCGCAGCTATTTCGACCCGGTGGCGCTCGGGGTGACGCTGGCCCGACGGAGCCGCCCGGCGCGCTTCCTGGGAAAGCGCGAGGTGTTCGATGCCCCGGTGGTCGGATCCCTCGCACGGGCCATGGGCGGCATCCGGGTCGAGCGCTCGACGGGCTCCGACCAGCCGTTGGTCGCGGCGACGGCGGCGCTGGCCGCCGGGGAGCTGGTGGCGATCCTGCCCCAGGGGACCATCCCTCGCGGGCCGGCATTCTTCGACACCGAGCTGAAGGGGCGGTGGGGGGCCGCCCGCCTGGCGGCGGAGACGAGGGTCCCGGTGGTGCCGATCGGGATCTGGGGCACCGAGAACGTGTGGCCCCGGTCCGAGCGGCTGCCCCGCATCTGGAACATCACGAGCCCGCCCACGGTGACCGTGGAGGTCGGCGACCCCGTCGAGCTGAAGTACCGCTCCGCCGAGGCCGACACCCGCCGGATCATGTCCGCCATCGTCGGCCTGCTTCCGCCCGAGGCACGTCGGCCCCACGATCCGACCCCCGAGGAGCTCGCCCGCACGTATCCACCGGGCCACGACGCGGCCTGACGCCCCGACGTTCCCGCGCCGGGCCACGCGAGCAATCGCAGGACGACGGCGCCTGTCCGGTTCGGAGCGGCCGACGTCCGACTCAGCGGGTGAGGGGCTGTCGGACCCAGCGACCCCGACCCAGCCCCTTGGCCTCGCGCAGCGCCCTGTCGGCGCGGGCCATCACCGCCTCGGCCGACTGGCCGGCGCCCAGCTCCGTCAGCCCGATGCTGGCGCCGACCTCGACCCCCAGGGTGTCGTGACCGAACGGGACGACGATCGGGCGGCGGATGACGTCCAGCAGCCGGTCGGCCACCACCTCGGCGTCGTCGACATCGACGAGGCGCTCGCACAGCACCGCGAACTCGTCGCCGCCGACGCGGGCCACGAGGTCGCCCGGGCGCACGGCAGCCGCCAGGCGGCCGGCGACCTCCGACAGCACCTGGTCGCCGGTGGGATGGCCGTGGTCGTCGTTGACCGGCTTGAAGTGGTCGAGGTCGATGAACAGCACCGCCGACCCCCCCATGCCGGCCTTGCTCACCTCCCCGAGGCGGTCGAGGAACACCTTCCGGTTGGCGACACCCGTGAGCGTGTCGTGGGTGGCTGCGTACTCGAGCGCTCGGTGGCTGCGGTCCCATTGCAGCGTGAGCCGCAGCAGCTTGCCGGTGCGCTGCACCGCGCTCCAGGTGAACTGTGTCGGCAGCCCCGCGAGGGGGCGCCAGATCACGAAGCCGGCCACCGGCTCCGGTTCCCCCGGCATGGCAACCGGGTGCACCCAACAGGACTCCAACCCGGCGGCACGAGCCTGCCTCGCCAGCGTCGGCGGGAGCCCGTCGGCAGAGCCCACGAGGACGTCCTCGCCGGACTCCAGTGCCATGGCCCACGGCGTGCCCGGGTCGGGGAGCAGCAGGTCGACGGCGCTGCCGGCCGCCACCCCGAAGTGCGGCGTGCTCCAGCGATCGCACACGGCTACCGAGCTGCTGGGGATCGCCTGTTCGATGGCGGCGGCGAGGTGGAGGAGCACATCGGGCACCCCGGCGTCTTCGGCCATCGCCTCCAGGGCGCGGTCGAGCGCCCGCTGGTAGCCGGCGCGCTGGGCGAAGACGATGTGCCAGGGCAGTCCCGTCCGGCCGGCGGGGGCGCCGATCAGGTCGACCGGCGTCGAGGACCCGTCGCTGCGCAACAGGTCGGCGGGCACCCCCACACCACCGCGGGGATAGTCCTCGGGCACCTGGTCGAGCACCACCAGACCCTGCACTGCGTCGGGCAGCGACGCCGGAGCGAGGATCTCGTCCAGGCGCTTGCTGACCACCTCCTCGGGGGTCCATCCGAGCAGCTCCTCGATCGAGGCGCCGACCCACTCGAGCGTCCCATCCCTGGCGATCAGGCAGAAGGGGTTGACGGCGGTGTCGGCCAGCGCCCGGAACACCTCGGGCGAGGGCTCGCGGGTCTCGATCAGCTCGATGCGGTTGCCGAAGGGATCGTCCACGTGGGCCCGCCGGCGCCCGTCGACGTCCTCGGCGTGGCGGACGTCCACCTCGGCGGCCACCAACTGCGCCAACAGTGGGTCCAGGCGATCGATCTTGAGCGCCGGATGGGCCTTCCTGGCCGGGTGGAAGGGCTCCTCGACGCCGACGTGCAGCTGGACGCCGCCGCTGGCGAACCAGCAGCCACCCCGGATCGCCAGCGCGCCCGGCTTGGGTATCCGCTCGAACCCGAGCAGCGAGCCGTAGAACCGGTCGGCCTCGGCCTCGGCCGGCGCGCCCGCCGGCATGGCGAGCTGCACATGATCGATGCCGAGGTACGCGGGACGATCCTGGTCGTCCCCCCGTGGCGCCATGCCTCGATCATGACACCATCGTTGCGGCCATGGAGGATCGAGATTCGCCCGGCCAGGTCGGCGGGGCTGCCTTGCGCGTGCCACCAGGGTAGACAAGTATATGACAAGTGCGTCAGGTCCGCTATCGG
>JBOGHG010000014.1:0-33869 GCA_050744525.1 Acidimicrobiales bacterium
ACGACACCGACTCGATCCCGGCCCAGATCCGCGAGCTGGACGAGCTGCGCAAGCAGGGACTGCTCACCGAGGACGAGTTCACCCGCAAGAAGCAGCAGCTCCTCGACAGGATGTGACCCGGCCGCGGGTGGTCAGCCTCGTCCCGTCGGTCACGGAGACGTTGCTGGCCTGGGACGTGATCCCGGTGGCGTGCACGCGGTTCTGCGAGCAGCCGGATCTGCCGCACGTGGGCGGCACCAAGACCCCCGACGTGGCGGGCATCATCGACCTCCGTCCCGACCTCGTGGTGCTGTGCGTGGAGGAGAACCGCCGTGAGGACGCCGACGCCCTGAGCGACGCCGGCGTCGCCACCGCGGCCCTGTCGATCGACGGCGTCGCCGACGTGGCGCCGGCGCTACGGACCCTGGCCGAGCTGGTGGGCGTCGATCCCGACCGCGTGGAGGAGATCGACCGGGTGCCACCGACGGGCGACGACCGACTGCGGGCCTTCGTTCCCGTCTGGAAGCGGCCATGGATGAGCCTGGCCGGCGGGACCTACGGCTCGTCGCTGCTGGCCGCCATCGGCGTCGACAACGTGTTCGCCGACGCCGAGGACCGCTACCCGACCGTGACACTGGAATCGGCCGGGGCGCGCCGGCCAGACGTCGTACTGGCGCCCAGCGAGCCCTATCCCTTCGGCGAGCGACACGTCCCGCTGCTCGATGGGGTGGCGCCGGTGGTGCTGGTCGACGGCCAGGACCTGTTCTGGTGGGGCGTGCGCACTCCCGCCGCCGCCGCGCGGCTGCGCCGTCAGCTGTGGCGTTGAGCAACCAGGGGCCCCGGCGAGCCCCGGGCTAGCTCTCGCTGCCCCACGCTGCGCCGGCCGGTCGACCCCGCCACAGAACCGGCATCTTGAGCCTGGTCTTGGGCTGGCACAGCGCCACGACGCAGCCGCCGAAGCCGGCGCCGGTCACCCGAGCCCCGTACACCCCCGGGACGCCCCGCAGGGCGACCACCAGCCCGTCGAGCGCCGGGGTCGTGACCTCGAAGTCGTCGCGCAGGCTGGCGTGGCTGGCGACCAGCAGCTCACCCGCGTAGCGCAGCTCCCCGTCTGCCAGCGCCGACCCCAGGGCGTCGACGCGGTCGTTCTCGGTGGTCACGTGCCGCGCCCGCCGGCGGAGGAGCGGGTCGTCGATGGCCTCGACGGCGGACGGTGACGCGTCCCGGAGGGCACCGACGATGTCCTCGGCCGCCTCGCACTCCTTGCGGCGCTGGGCGTAGGCCGAGCCCGACAGCTCCCGGGGCTCGCCGGAGTCGACGACCACGATCTCGGCGTCGGCGGGGAAGGGCAGCTTCTCCACGGTGAGGCTCCGGCAGTCGATGCGCAGGACCTGGTCCTCCTCGGCGGCGACGGCGACGAGCTGGTCCATGATCCCGCAGGGCACCCCGACCGCCCGCTGCTCGGCCCGCCGGCATGCCCGGGCAACGCCGACCGGGTCGCCGAGGTCGGCGCCGAGGGCGGCGGCGAGCGCCACCTCGAGCGCCGCGCTCGAGGCCAGCCCGCTGCCCGGTGGCAGCTCCGAGTGGATCATGCCGACGAGCCCGTTGTCGGGCCGCAGCTCGGTCACCACGGCCGCCACGTACCGGGCCCAGGGCGGCTCCACCCTGGCCGGGTCGTCGACGCCGGCCAGCGGTATCTCGGCCACGCCGTCGAACCGCTCCGATCCCAGCATGACCCAGTTGCCACCCCGGTCACCGCGGATCTCGGTGCCGCGCCCGATGGCCAACGGCAGGACGAGTCCGCCCATGTAGTCGGTGTGGTCACCCACGAGGTTGACCCGTCCCGGCGCCCACGATCGCAGTCCCATCACGCTCCTCGCAGTGCCGCGGCGGCGTCCTCGGGCACCACCGGGTTGACGAACACACCGCTTCCCAGCTCGCCGGCCGCCACGTAGCGCTGGACGTCGCGTGATCGCATCGGCGAGACGATATGCACATGGAGGTGGGCCTGGGGCCACAGACCGCCGTCGGTGGGCCGTTGGTGGATCCACATCATGTAGGGGAGCGGCGCGTCGAACAGCCGGTCGAGGCGGGCCAGCACGTCGACCAGCAGGTCGGCGAAGCCGTCCCGCTGCGGGCCGTCGAGCGCGGGTAGGTCGGGACGATGGACGTCGGGCGCCAGCAGCATCCCGTACGGGTAGGCGCTGGCGGTCGGCACCCAGGCGCGCCAGTCGGCAGCCGCGGCGACCTCCAGCGCCGGATCGCGCGGCGCGCACAGCGGGCAGTCACCCCGCCCGGTTCGTCGCAGTTCCGCCAGCGGGACCGCGGGCACCTCATCGTAGGCGTAGATCTGTCCGTGGGGGTGCGAGATCGTGGCGCCCACCTCGGCGCCCCGGTTCTCGAACACCAACACGTAGCCGACGTCGTCGCGGGCCCCCAGGGCCGCCGTGCGGTCGGTCCACAGCTCGACGACCCGCCGGGCGCCCCTGGCTCCCAGGTCGGGGAAGCTGGCGTCGTGCTCGGGCGTGTAGAGCACCACCTCGCTGCGGCCATCGGGGAACGATGGCCAGCGGTTGACGAACGCCCTGACGTCGTAGGGCCCGGGCGCCTCCAGGCCGCCGACGCAGAACGGGCAGGCCGCCGACGACCGCTGCGGGCGCTGCTGACGGCCGCCGGCGACCACGACCGCGGACCCGCTCAGCTCGTCGATGCGCTGATCGGACATGCGCTGCCTCGTGTCCTGCTGCCGTCCTGCGGTCCGTACCGGTGCTCGGGCCTAGTGCCGTGACCGGCAACATTGGCGACCCGCCACGCCGGCCAGATTCGCCGCTGGCTGCGTCCTCGTCCTCGACGTAGCTACGGCTGTGCCTTCGTCCTGCGTCCTTGCCAGCGACGAATCTGACTCGCCGTGGACGGGGCAAACGTTACCGGTCACGGCACTAGCACGAACCCCGCTTGACCCGCCGGTCAAGAGGCAACACCATGGCGCCATGAGCCAGCTGCCCACCGCCAAGGCCAACGGGATCGAGATCTGCTACGACACCACGGGCGACCCGTCGGATCCCACCGTGTTGCTCGTGATGGGCCTGGGGGGTCAGCTGATCCAGTGGGATCCCGAGCTGTGCGGCCTCATCGCCGGGCGCGGCTTCCACGTCGTGCGCTTCGACAACCGGGACGTCGGGCTGTCCACCCACCACGAGGGCGGGGTCGACGTTCTCGGGCTGTTCACGTCGGAGGCGTCCGGCCCGCCGCCGCCCCCGGTGCCCTACCTGCTGTCCGACATGGCCGACGACGCCGTCGGCCTGCTCGACGACCTCGGCGTGGACCGGGCGCACGTCGTGGGCGTGTCGATGGGCGGGATGATCGCCCAGTCGATCGCCCTGGCCCACCCCGCACGAGTGATGACCCTGACGTCGATCATGTCCACCACCGGCGACCCCGACGTCGGTCATCCGACCGCCGAGGCGATGGCGGCGCTGATCGCACCGCCGGCGCAGACCCGCGAGGAGGCCCAGGACGGGGCCGTGCGCCAGGCCGACGTGTGGGGGAGCCCCGGCCTGTTCGACGACGACCATCTCCGCCGGCTGGCCGGCGAGTCCTGGGACCGCTGCCACGAGCCCCTGGGCGTCGCCCGGCAGCTGGCCGCCATCCTGGCCTCGGGAAGCCGGTCCTCCGGGCTGGCCACGCTCGCCATCCCGTCGCTGGTGATCCACGGCACCGCGGACACGCTGGTCCAACCCTCGGGTGGCGAGCGCACCGCCGAGGTGATCCCCGATGCCAAGCTGTTGATGGTCGACGGCATGGGCCACGACCTGCCCCGACCCCTGTGGCCGGTGCTGGTGGACGCCATCTGCGATCACTGTGCCCAGCACCAGCCAACCGCCTAGATCATCGCAACGGAGGACGCCTCGATGGGACCCCTGGCCGGAATCACCGTCGTCGAGATCGCCGGGATCGGGCCGGGCCCGTTCTGCGCCATGATGCTGGCGGACATGGGGGCCGAGGTGATCAGGGTCGACCGGGCCGAGAACGTGGCCGGCGGCGATCCGGCCAACCCGCCCGCCGACCTGAACAACCGGGGGCGTCGGTCGATCGGCGTCGACCTGAAGAACCCGGATGGCGTCGCCGTGGTGCTCGACCTGGTCGAGCGGGCGGACGCCCTCATCGAGGGCTTCCGCCCGGGGGTCGCCGAGCGGCTGGGCATCGGTCCCGACGATTGCCTGGCCCGCAACCCCAGCCTGGTCTACGGCCGGATGACGGGGTGGGGGCAGGACGGGCCGCTGGCGGGGGCCGCGGGTCACGACATCAACTACATCGCACTGGCGGGCGCGCTCGAGCCCATCGGGCGACGCGGTCAGGCCCCGGTGCCGCCGCTCAACCTCATCGGCGACTACGGCGGCGGCGGCATGGTGCTGGCCTTCGGCGTGGTGTGCGGCGTGCTCGAGGCCCAGCGGTCGGGCCAGGGCCAGGTGGTCGACTCCGCCATGGTCGACGGCGCCGCCGTGCTCATGACCATGACCCACGCGCTGCGGGCGATGGGGGTCTGGGACGACGAGCGCGGCACCAACATGCTCGACACGGGCGCCCACTTCTACGACGTCTACGAGACGGCGGACGGCAAGTACGTGTCGATCGGCTCGATCGAGCCCCAGTTCTACGCCGAGCTGCTCCGGCTCACCGGTCTCGAGGGCGAGGAGCTGCCCTGGCAGCACGACCGGGTGCAGTGGCCGGCGCTCAAGGAGCGGCTGGCGGCGATCTTCAGGACCAAGACCCGGGACGAGTGGTCCGCGCTCATGGAGGGCACCGACGTGTGCTTCGCCCCGGTCCTGTCGATCCCCGAGGCGATCGAGCACCCCCACAACGTCGACCGCCGCACGTTCGTCGAGGTCGCCGGCATCCGACAGCCGGGGCCGGCCCCCCGCTTTAGCCGCACCACGCCCGAGATATCGGCGCCGCCGCCGCACGCCGGCCAGCACACCGACGAGGTCCTGGCGGCTGCGGGCTTCGACAGCGACCGGGTCGCCAAGCTGCGGGAGGCGGGCGCCATCGCCTGATCCCGCCACGAACTTGCGGCGGTTACGCGCCCCATGGGGGCTCCTGCCGCCGCAAGTTCGGATGGGCCCCGGCAGACTGCTGCCCATGGCAACCCTGGTCGCGTTCCACGCCCATCCCGACGACGAGTGCCTGCTGCAGTCGGGCTCGCTGGCCAAGGCCGTGCACGACGGCCACCGCGTCGTCGTGGTGTACGCGACCCGGGGCGACGTGGGTGAGGCGCCCGACGGCCTGCTCGAGGCGGGCGAATCGCTGGTCGAGCGGCGGATGGCCGAGGCGATGCGGTCGGCCGAGGCGCTCGGTGTCCACCGGGTGGTGTGGTTGGGGTACCGGGACTCGGGGATGATGGGCACGCCCGACAACGACGATCCCAGGTGCTTCTGGCGGACGGACGTCGAGGAGGCCGCCGCCCGGGTCGCCGGGATCCTGCGGGAGGAGTCGGCCGACGTCCTCACCATCTACGACGAGAACGGCAACTACGGCCACCCCGATCACATCCAGGTCCACCGGGTGGGCAGCCGCGCCGCCGTCCTGGCCGGGACGCCGCACGTGCTCGAGGCCACCATCAGCCGCGAACACGTCAAGGCCCTCATCGCCCGGGCGGCGGCCACCGGTCAACACATCGGCGACGCACCCGACCTCGACGACGAGTCGGTCGTCTTCGGCGTGCCCGACGAGGCGATCACCACGGTCGTCGACGTGGGCGACTTCCTCGACCGCAAGCGAGCGGCCATCGCAGCCCATGCCAGCCAGGTCCAGGACACCGGCCTGTTCCTGGCCATGCCGCCCGAGGCCTTCCGGGCCGCCATGGGCACCGAGTTCTACATCCGCCGGGGTGTTCCCGCAGGCCACCGCGATCACGACGTGTTCGCCGGCGTGGAGTCCAGGGCGTCCCGCTGACGCGGCGGCGCGTCTTGCGCGCGACCGCCGACGGGACGTCATGATGGGCGGCGTGACGATTGTGAAGATCAACGCCATCACCGTGCCCGAGGACTCCGGCGACGAGCTGGGTCGCCGTTTCGCGGCGCGGGCGGGCGCCGTCGACGACCAGGAGGGGTTCGAGGGTTTCGAGCTCCTCAGGCCCACCGACGGCCGCACGACGTGGCTGGTGGTCACCCGCTGGCGCGACGAGGCGTCGTTCCAGGCGTGGGTCAACAGCCCGGCGTTCGGGCACGGGCACGCCGGCACCGACAAGCCGCACCCGCATACCGGCGGACCGGTGTCGGTGTCGAGCGAGCTGTGGTCGTACGAGATCTCCACGACGTCGCCCGGCCAGTCGCCGCCGCCCGCCCGGTCCTGAGCGCGACGCATCGCCCGTGGGGCTGCGTGACGCCCACGTCCTCGGGGCCTGGATCGTCGTCGTCGCCAACGCCGTGGCCGGCTCGTGGGCGTTGGGTGCCCACCGCTGGCCGACGCTGCGCCACCGGTCGCTGTGGTGGTTCACGGCCGCGGCGGAGGTCGCCATCGCCGTGGAGGTGGTTCTGGGAGTGGCCCTCGTCGCCCGCGAAGACCGGGAGGCGCCGCAGTTCCACATGTTCTACGGCTTCGTCGCCCTGGCCTCGGTGGGCATCATCTACAGCTACCGCCAGCAGCTGGCCGGCCGCCGCTACCTGCTGTACGGGCTCGGCGGGCTGTTCCTGATGGGGCTCGGGATCCGCGCGATGGTGATCGGGCCCAACCGCTGACGGGACGCGGTCAGGCCGCCGCTTACAGGTGCACCACCGGGCAGGTCAGCGTCCGGGTGATGCCCTCGATCATCTGCACCCGGCTCACGACCATCTTCCCCAGCTCGTCGACCGTGTTGGACTCCGCCCGGGCGATCACGTCGTAGGGGCCCGTCACGTCCTCGGCCGAAACCACACCGTCGATCCCGCTCACCTCGGTGGCGACCTGGGCGGCCTTGCCCACCTCGGTCTGGATGAGGATGTACGCGCTGACTGCCATCGAGCCTCCCTCGTGCCGGCGGGCCGGGGACGCATCGTAGTGCGCCCGCGCCGCCGAGCCCGACGCCGCCGCCGCGCACTAGCGTGCGGGCCACAACCGCTGGGATCGGGGGGACTGATGCGAGCGTCAGGGCGGTTCCTTGGGATGGGCGCCGCGTTGGTGGTGGGCGCGGCCGGGCTGGTCACGGTGACGCCGGTGCCGGTGGGGGCTCAGCCGGCGGGGCCGACTGTCACGCTGGATCCTGCGACCGATCTGGTCGACGCGACACAGGTGACGATCAACGTCTCCGGGCTGCCGGCACATTCGTCGGTCGAGGCCGCGCAATGCGCGGCAGGCGGAGCAGCGGAGTTCGAGCATTGCGACTTCTTCGAGTGGGTGTTCGTGGAGGCCGACGGCTCCGGCAACGCCACTCTCGCCATCACGGTCGATGCGCTCCTGACGCCCGGCTTCGGCGGTGAGGACGTCGACTGCCGGGTGAGCGACTGCGCCATCGCCGTCATGCGGGACGGCGAATCGGTTGGCGTGGCCCCGCTGCATTTCGATCCGACGGCGGCTTTGGCGCCCCCACCGGGCCTCACCATCGCGCCCGACGAGGACCTCAGCGACCTCCAGACCGTGAACGTCAGCGCCTCCGGGCTGGTCTGGTCGAACGATGCGGTGTTGGCCCAGTGCGCCGCCGGACCCACAGACATCGACGACTGCGACTTCAACTTCACGTTCGTCGACGCCGCGGGCGGCTCGTTCACGGCCGACTACCGCGTGTCGGCCGTGATCGACACGGGGAACCACGGGCCCGTCGACTGCCGCAGGGCCGGCGCCTGCGTGCTCGTGGTGTCGGCCTCCTACTCCACGTCGCCCGCCAAGAGCGCCGTCGTGCCGCTCACCTTCGATCCCGACACCGAAGTTGTCGCGGGCACGATCACCGTCGACCCCCACACCGACCTGGTCGACGGCCAGACAGTGACCGTCAGCGGCAGCGGCTTCCCGCCGGACAGCGGGGTCAGCTTCTACGTCTGCGCCGACGATCCGCTCGGCGAGGTGTGCCAGTTCACGCCCAACTTCGCGTTCGTCGACGGCTCGGGCGGGTTGCCGCCCACCGATGTGAGCGTCTGGGCCACCATCCCCACCGAGGCCGGCGAGGTCGATTGCCGCACAGCGGAGACGTGCGTGCTCGTGGCGGCCGCGGGCTCGCCGTCGTCGCCTCGCGCCGGCCGTGCCTCGCTCCACTTCGACCCCGACGCGCCGTTGTTGCCCAGCCCCGAGATCGCGCTCGATCCCTCGACCGACCTGCCGGACGAGGCCACGGTGACCGTCTCGGGCAGCCACTTCACCCCCGACGGCGAAGTGTCGCTCATGGTGTGCCGGACCGGCTCCGGCTTCGAGGGCTGTGACCCCCAGGCGGAGGCGTTCCTCAGCCCCGACGGCTCCGGTGCGTTCACGGTCGAGCTCGGCGTGGCCGCCAGGTTCGAGTCGTGGGAGGGCGAGCGGATCGACTGCCGGGAGGCCCCGGGCTGCGAGGTCGTGGCCGAGGACTGGCAGCGCCAGCGCCGGGCGACGGCGCCACTCACCTTTGCGCCGCTGGCACCGCCCGGCCCATCCGCCAAGCGCTACATCGACGCCGTGTTCGACGAGGTACAGGTCACGCACGGCGTCGTCTACCGCCACACCGTCGACGCCCATGGCAACCCCGTCGAGCTGACCCTCGACGTCTACCAGCCGGCCGGCGATACCGCATCCCAGCGCCCGGCGGTTGTCTGGATGCACGGAGGCTGGTTCTCCGACGGCGACAAGGCCGACATGGCCGACTATGCCGAGGCGTTCGCGCGCCGGGGCTACGTGGCGGTCTCGATGGAGTACCGCATGCGGCCGGACGTCCGCTGCTGCCCCACCCGTGACGCGGTCGGGGTCACCGAGGCGCTGGTCGACGGCCGCGAGGACGCCATGGCCGGCCTCGAATGGCTGCACGAGCACGCCGGCGATTACGGGATCGATCCCCGGGCGATCGCGGTCGGCGGCGACGCCGCCGGGGCGGCGAACGCGTTCGGCCTGGCGTTCACCGCCGAGCCTCCCGGCCATCCCGGCGGCGGGCACGCCATGCTGCAGCAGGGGCACCAGCAGGACGGGGGTGACCGGCCGCTGGTCGCCGCCGCGCTCCCGATCTCCGGTGTGAGCCTGGATCGACCGGCCGAGGGATCTCCGCCGGTGCTGGCGTTCCACGGGACCGAGGACACACTGGCGCCCCTCCACCTCACCGAGGCGAACTGCGGACGAGCGGAGGCGGCCGGCTCCCGATGCGACGTCGTCGCCTACGAGGGGGCTTGGGACGACATCGCGGTCACCCGGCAGCGCGACATCATCCGACGCTCGGCCGAGTTCCTGGCCCAGGTCGTGCTCGAGCCGCTCGGCTACCTCGAGCAGGCACCTGATCAGCCGACGACGACCACCACCACCACCACGACCACCACCACGACCGCCGGATCGGGCGAACCCACGACGACGGTGACGTCATCGAAGGCACCGCGGGGTGGGGGTGCGCTGCCCCGCACCGGGTCCGACGCCCGGCCACTGCTGTGGGCCGGGTTCGGCCTGGCCGCGCTCGGCGTTGCCGCGCTGGTCACCCGGCACCTGGTGATCCGGCGCCGCCGTTGCGTCGTCGCTGCGACCGTGCTGATCGTCCTACTCGGCGGGCTCGTCGTCCCGCACCGCGCGGGGGCGGCGGACGACCCGCCGCCGGAGGGCTCCGGCGACACCACCACCAGCACCACCACCACGTCAACGACGTCCACCACCTCCACCACCTACACCACGTCGACGTCCACCACAGTCGCCGGCCCGGCACCCACCGGTTCGGCGCCCCACGACCCGGCGGCGGGCAACGAGGCCACGGATCCCGGCCACGGTGACCCGATGCCCGAAGATCCGATGCCCGAAGATCCGATGCCCGAAGACCCTGGCCACCAGGGCCCCGGTCACGAGGATCCGCCGACCGGCGGGTTCCCCGAGGACTGGACGCCGGAGCAGGTGGCGTTCGCCAACCAGCTGATCGCCGACACCGAGATGGCGCTCGAGCGCTACATGAACCCTGCGATCCTCGGCCTGCTCGGCTACGTGTGGATCACCGACGGCACGCGGCCCGACGGGTACCAGCACTGGATCAACACCGGGTGGATCGGCGACCAGCACACGCTCAACCCGGAGTTCCCGGAGTCGCTCGTCTTCCGCAACGCCGCCGACGGGCCGGTGCTCGAGGCGGCGATGTACATGCTCGGGCTGGGGCACACCATGGACACCATCCCCGAGGACATCGCGTGGCTACCCGGCTGGCATGTGCACACCAACCTCTGCTTCGAAGGGCTCAGGTTGGTGGGGCTCGCGGTCGACGGCCGGTGTGAACGGGGCGCGATCCTCATCCCGCCACCGATGGTCCACGTCTGGATCGTCGAAACCCCGTGCGGCCGCTTCCCGGGGGTGGATGAGCACGGGTTGATCTGCGACCCCGAGCACGGGGGCGAGCCGGGTCACCCTGACGGCCCCGGGTAGCGCACCCTCAGCCGGCGGCCAGACGCTTCTCGAGCTCGGTGAGCTGTTCGCGCAGCTCGGTGGGCACGTGGTCGCCGAGGCCCCGGTAGTGCTCCTCCAGCGGGGGTAGCTCGTGGCGCCACGACTCGGCATCGACGTCGACGAGCTTGGCCAGTGTCCCGTCGTCGATGTCGAGGCCGGCGGTGTCGATGGCGCCGGGCCCCGGGACCCGCCCGATCGGGGTATCGACCGCCGCCCCCTCGCCCTCGACCCGCTTGACGACCCAGGCGAGCACGCGGCTGTTGTCGCCGAAGCCGGGCCACAGGAAGGAGCCGTCCTCGCCCCGCCGGAACCAGTTGACCCAGAAGAGCTTGGGCAGCTTGTCGGCGCCGGTCGCCTCGCCGATCTCCAGCCAGTGGGCGAAGTAGTCGCCCATGTTGTAGCCACAGAACGGCAGCATGGCGAAGGGGTCGAAGCGGAGCTCTCCGACGTTGCCGGCGGCGGCGGCCGTCTTCTCCGAGCTCATGATCGAGCCGAGGAACACGCCGTGGGGCCAGTCGAACGACTCGGTGACCAGCGGTACGTTGGTGGCCCGACGGCCGCCGAACAGGATGGCCGAGATGGGCACCCCCTCGGGGTCCTCCCATTCGGGGGCGATCGACGGGCACTGTGACGCCGGGGTGGTGAACCGAGCGTTGGGGTGGGCCGCGGGGGCGTCCGAGGCCGGCGTCCAGTCGTTGGCCCGCCAGTCGATCGCGTGGGCCGGCGGCGCCGACAGGCCTTCCCACCAGACGTCACCGTCGTCCGTCTCGGCGACGTTGGTGAAGATCGAGTTGCCGTACACGGAGGCCAGGGCGTTGGGGTTGGTGTCATTGCCCGTTCCCGGGGCCACGCCGAAGAACCCCGCCTCGGGGTTGATGGCGTAGAGCCGGCCGTCGGCACCGAACTTCATCCACGCGATGTCGTCGCCCACGGTCTCGACCTTCCACCCCGGCAGGGTGGGGATCATCATCGCCATGTTGGTCTTGCCGCAGGCGGAGGGGAACGCCGCCGCGACGTAGCGCTTCTCGCCCCGGGGCGGCGTGACTCCCAGGATGAGCATGTGCTCGGCCAACCAGCCGTCGTCGCGGGCCATGGTCGAGGCGATGCGCAGGGCGAAGCACTTCTTGCCCAGCAGGGCGTTGCCGCCGTAGCCGGATCCGTACGACCAGATCTCCCGGGTCTCGGGGAAGTGGACGATGTACTTGCGCTCGGCGTCACAGGGCCAGGGCACGTCATCGCGGGTCTTGCCGTCGCCATCGACCAGGGGATAGCCGACCGAGTGCAGGCAGGGGACGAACTCGCCGTCGGCGCCCAGCACGTCGAGCGCTCCCTGGCCCATGCGGGTCATGATCCGCATGCTGGCGGCGACGTAGGCCGAGTCGGTGAGCTGGACCCCGTTGTGGGCGATGCGCGAACCCAGGGGACCCATCGAGAACGGCACCACGTACAACGTGCGGCCGCGCATCGCCCCCGTGAACAGGGCGGTCAGCTCGTCCTTCATATCTGCGGGGTCCCGCCAATTGTTGGTCGGACCGGCATCGACCCGGCGCTCGGAACAGATGAAGGTGCGGTCCTCGACCCGGGCGACGTCGGCCGGGTCGGATCTGGCCAGGAAGCTGTTCGGCCGCCGCTCGGGGTTGAGGCGCTGGAACGTGCCACCGTCGACCAGCAGCTGCGTCAACCGCTCCCATTCCTCGTCGGAGCCGTCGCACCACTCGACCCGGTCCGGTTCGAGGACATGCGCCCAATGGTCGACCCAGTTCTCGAGCTTCTGGTTGGTGGTGGTTGCGGCCATGGTCCTCCGCGGCGATGTCGGGTCCGTCAGCTCAGGCGGAGGTCGCGTCGTCTCCTGCCGGGAAGCGCTCGGGATCGAGCCCCGGCGTCCCCATGTCGACCTCCGAGCCCAGCCGCAGGTGTGTGGCACGACCCTCGCCGTCGAGGTCGAAGATCACACGCTGACCCTGGCGGAGCTGGCGAAACACCGAGCCGTGGAGCGCGTCGGGGGCGAGATCGATCTCGGCGAGGTCGGTGTCCCGCATCACGATCCCGTCCCTGGATCCGGGGTCGTACGACTTGATCACGCCTTGCACGTGGGCTCCTCGCTGTGTTTCCGCTCCTGTGGCCGCCGGGGCCGGTCTGGCTGCGGTGGGTCCCCCACCGTACCGGACGGTTCCCGCGGCGACCCAAGGCGAGCCGCACGCGGCTCGTCCGCGCCCCCGTCGGGACGGCCCGCCGACTGTCCGCCTCAGTGGGCCAGCTTCTCGATCTTGCCGGCCTTGATGCAGCCCGTGCAGACGTGGATGCGCCGCGGCGCGCCATTGACGATCGCCCGCACACGCTGGATGTTGGGGTTCCACCGACGCTTGGTCCGCCGGTGCGAGTGGCTCACACTCATGCCCCAGGATGGGTGCTTGCCGCACACCTCGCATACGGCTGCCATGGATGCGTCACCTCTGTCTCGGGCGGGCTGAGGACCGAGCAACTGTACTGGTGACCCCCCAGGGTCACAACTCGTGGGACGGCCACCTCCAGGGGGCCCTGGCACGCCGACGTTCACCTACCATCCACCAGCGTGACCACGATCCCTCGGGGGCTGCGCCCCCGCGCCCCATCGCCTCCCGGCTCCCTGGCGGTCGCACGGTCGGCCGGTCCCGAGGTGCCCTCGTGACCACGATCCCTCGGGGGCTGCGCCCCCGCGCCCCATCGCCTCCCGGCTCCCTGGCGGTCGCACGGTCGGCCGGTCCCGAGGTGCCCTCGTGACCACGCTCGATCGCCTGGGCGCCGCCGAACTGCGGGCGCTGGTGGAGGCCTACAACGACGCCCTGGCGGCCCACCGCGAGCCCATCAACCGGCTCAACGTGTACCCGGTGCCCGACGGCGACACCGGCACGAACATGTCGCTCACCTTGGGGTCCGTGTGCGACGACCTGCGCAGAGCCGAAGACGACCTGGCCGCCGTGTGCAAGGCGGTCAGCCACGGCTCGCTCATGGGAGCCCGGGGCAACTCGGGCGTGATCCTGTCGCAGGTGTTGCGGGGCTTCGTGGGCGTGGTGGTGGAGTCCGGGGGACTGGACGGGCCGGGGCTGGCGCGGGCGCTTCGGGCCGCCGCCGAGGCCGCCTACCAGGCGGTCATGCGCCCGGTCGAGGGGACGATCCTCACCGTCGTGCGCGAGTCGGCCGAGGCCGCCGAGGAGGCCGTCGCGGCCGATCCCGACACCGACCTGGTCAGCGTGCTCGTGGCCGCACGCGACCGGGGGGACGAGGCCCTGGCACGCACCCCGGACCTCCTGCCGGTCCTGGCCGAGGCCGGTGTGGTCGATGCCGGCGGCACCGGCTACCTGTTGCTGCTCGAGGCGCTCCTGCACGTGGTCGACGGTCGCCCCCTCCCCGAGCCCCGGGTCGGCGAGGGGGCGGTGCGCGCGGACGCCCGCCTGGTGCACGCCGCGGCCGACGAGCACGGCAACGGGTCCTCCGAGCTGCGCTACGAGGTCATGTACTTCCTCGAGGCGCCCGACGAGGCCATCCCGGCGTTCAAGGACGTCTGGGCGGGCATCGGCGACTCGATCGTGGTCGTCGGGGGCGACGGCCTGTGGAACTGCCACATCCACACCGACGACATCGGGGCCGCCGTCGAGGCGGCGGTCGACGCCGGCCGGCCCCGCCAGATCCGGGTCACCGATCTGCTGGAGCAGGTGGAGGAGGAGCGCTGGGTCCGCGAGGCCACCGGCGCCGGCGACATCGTCGAACTGCCTCCGCACGCCAGCGAGCCGGTGCGCACCGCGGTGGTGGCGGTGGCCGCGGGGGACGGCATCAAGCGGATCTTCTACAGCCTCGGGGTCCAGGGCATCGTTGCCGGCGGGCAGTCGATGAACCCGTCGACGGCCGAGCTGCTGGCCGCGGTCGAGGCCGTGCCCGCCGAGGAGGTCGTCATCCTCCCCAACAACAAGAACATCATCCCGGTCGCCGAGCAGGTGGACGCCCACACCGACCGCACCGTGCGGGTGGTGCCGACGCGGGGCGTCGCCGAGGGCTTCGCCGCCCTGATGAGCTACGACCCCGAGGCGCGGGCCGACGAGAACGCCAAGGAGATGTCGGCGCTGGCGTCCAACGTGGTGGCGGGCGAGGTCACCCAGGCGGTCCGGGACTCGACCTGTGACGTGGGGCGCATCGCCGAGGGCGACTTCCTCGGCATCGCCCGTGACGGCATCCGGGCCGTGGAGCAGACGCAGGCGGCGGCCGCCTGCCGGCTGCTCGAGGTCCTCGTGACCGACGAGCACGAGATCGTGACCGTCATCGAGGGGGAGGGTTCGACCCCTGCCGACACGCGGGCCATCACCGAGTGGCTGGACGAGAACCGCCCGGAGGTGTCGGCCGAGGTCCATCACGGGGGCCAGCCGTTCTACCCCTACCTGTTCGGCATCGAGTAGTAGGTGAGCGACACCGCGACCGACGCCGCACCCATCACGCTGGGGGAGCTGGCGACCCTGCCGGTCACCCGGCTCAAGGGCGTGGGTGGGCGCAAGGCCGAAGGCCTGGCGGTCGTCGGCGTCGAGAGCCTGCTCGACCTGGTCACCTACTATCCGCGTCGCTACGTCGACCGCACCAGGGAGGCGCGGGTTCGCGACCTGGTGGTCGGGGAGGAGGCACTCGTCCTGGTGACGGTCCAGCGTGCGTCGTCGCGGCGCACCCGGGGTCGGCCGCCCAGGGTGCTGGTGACCGTCGACGTGACCGACGGCAGCGGGCACCTGCGCGTCAGCTTCTTCAACCAGGCGTGGCGGGAACGGCAGCTGCGGCCCGGCATGACGGTGGCGCTCTTCGGCAAGCTCGAGATCTACGCCGGTCGCAAGCAGATGACCAACCCGGTCGTGGATCTCATCGGCGATCGGACCGGCCGCATCGTCCCCATCTACCCCCAGTCGGAGAAGGCGGGCCTGTCCACCTGGGAGATCGGCGACTGGGTCGCCGAGGCGCTGCGCCGCTCGCAGGTGCGGGGCCTGCTCGATCCCGTTCCCGGCTGGGTGCTCGACCGCCTCGACCTGGTCACGCGGCACGAGGCGTTCGCCGGCATCCACGCCCCGGGCTCGATGGCGCATCGGGACGTGGCCCGCCGCCGGCTGGTGCTCGATGAGCTGCTCCGCGTCCAGCTGGCGCTGGTCCGGCGCAAGCGGCACATCGAGCGCACCACCCGGGGCATCGCCCACCGTGTCGACGGACCGCTCGTCGACGCCTTCGTGGCCCGGCTGCCGTTCGACCTGACCGACGACCAACGCGCCGCCAGCGACGAGATCGAGTCGGACCTGGCCGCCCCCCACCCGATGCACCGGTTGCTGCAGGGCGACGTCGGCAGCGGCAAGACGGTCGTCGCCGTCTCGACCCTGCTGGTGGCCGTGCAGGGCGGCTACCAGGGAGCCTTCATGGCGCCGACCGAGGTCCTGGCCGAGCAGCACGCCCAGGGGATCCGGGAGCTGCTGGACGGGGTCGAGGTGCCCGACGACGGTGCCACGCTGTTCGAGGCCCGCCCGGTCCGGGTCGAGCTGCTCACCAACCGGGTGGGGGCGGGGGATCGCCGGCGCATCCTCGCCGGCCTGGCGGCCGGGCAGGTCGACCTGGTGATCGGGACGCACGCGCTCATCCAGGAGGGTGTCGAGTTCCGGGCGCTGGGCGCGGTGGTGATCGACGAGCAACACCGCTTCGGTGTCGAGCAGCGGGCCGCCCTGCGCGACAAGTCGGCCGGGGGAACGGTGCCGGACGTCCTGGTCATGACCGCCACGCCCATCCCTCGGACAGCGGCGATGACCGTCTACGGCGACCTCGACGTGACCGTCATCCGGTCGCTGCCGGCCGGCCGTCAGCCCATCACCACCCGCTGGGTGCGGACCGACAGCGACGAGGAGTCGATGTGGGACGCGGTTCGTGGCGAGGTGGCGTCCGGGCGGCAGGTGTACGTGGTGAACCCGCTCATCGAGGAGTCGGAGAAGCTCGAGGTGCGCTCGGCGGAGGAGACGTACGCGCGGCTCGAAGCCGGGGAGCTGGCGGGCCTGCGGCTGGGGCTGCTGCACGGCCGCCTGGGATCGGCGGACAAGGACGCAACCATGCACCAGTTCCGGGAGGGCAGGCTCGACGTGCTGGTGGCGACCACGGTGATCGAGGTGGGCGTGGACGTGCCCAACGCCACCGCCATGGTGATCCTCGACGCCGACCGCTTCGGCATCGCCCAGCTCCACCAGCTCCGCGGGCGCGTGGGCCGCGGCAGTGAGCGGTCGTGGTGCTACCTGGTCAGCCGGTCGGACGCCCCCGAGGCGGAGGCCCGCCTCGGCGCACTGGTCGAGACCACCGACGGGTTCGCCCTGGCCGAGGTCGACCTCGAGCTGCGCGGCGAGGGCACGATCATGGGCGAGCGCCAGAAGGGCCGCAACGACCTCAAGCTGGCGTCGCTGCGACGCGACCGTGAGTGGGTCGAGAAGGCCCGGGAGGTGGCGTTCACGATCGTCGACGGTGAGGGCGGACTCGAGGCCCACGCCGACCTGCTAGACGAGGTCGCTCTCTTCCTCGACGAGGACGACCAGGAGTTCCTGCTCAAGGGGTAGCACACCCGCGTTCAATCGTCGTCCGAGCCCGCAGCCTCGTTGTCGTCCGGGACTACGACGTCCCACCGGTCGAGGCAGTCCTCGCAGCGGTAGACGAGCAGGTTGCCGGGTTGCCAACCCCACTCGGGCGGCTCGCCGAGCAGGTGGGCGCGGCCGCCGCAGTCGACGCACGTGATGATCTCGTCGACCTCCATGCCAACTAATGGCGCCGCTGGGCCTGGTGCTCGGCGAAGCGGGCCACGCCAGCGGCGAAGTCGTCGGCGAAGATCACCTCGCGGCCCAGGCGGTCCTCGTTGGCGAGGGCGTCGGCCACGCTCAGGCCCAAGCCGTCGTACACGGCCCGCCGGTCGTTCATCACGCAGCGCCACGGGAACCCCGCGATCTGCTCCGCGAGCTCGACCGCCGCATCCAGGGCAGTCCCGGCCGGGACCAGGCGGTCGACCAGGCCGATGCGCTCGGCCTCCTCGGCCCCGATCTCGCGGCCGGTGAGGATCAGGTCGAGCGCCCGGCCCAGGCCCACGATCCGCGGCAGCCGGTAGGTGCCGCCGTCCACGAGAGGCACGCCCCAGCGCCGTTCGAGGCAGCCGAAGCGCGCGCTCCGGCCGGCGACCCGTAGATCGCACCAGGCCGCCAGCTCCAGGCCGCCGGCCACGCACCATCCCTCGATGGCGGCGACGACCGGCTTGGACAGCGCCAGTCGGGTCGGCCCCAGGGGGCCGCTGTCCCGCAGGCGGGGAAGGTCCCGCAGGTTGGCGCCGGCGCAGAAGGCCCCGGTGTCGCCGGTCAGCACCGCCACCTTGGCCGCGTCGTCGTAGTCGAACGCCACGAACTGGTCGTGCAGCCGTTGGGCGGTCTTCGAGTCGATGGCGTTGCGGACCTTGGGCTGGTCGATGCGGATGACCCGCACGCGCTCTGTGCTGGCGCTCATGAGAACGAGGATGCCAGTCGCGGCCGGGCCCGCCACCTATCGTCGCCCTGTGCGAGTCGTCGGTGGGAGTGCCCGCGGGCGCACGCTGGTGGCACCGCCGGGGGGGCGCACGCGGCCGACGTCCGACAGGGTGCGGGAGGCGATCTTCAACGCCCTGAGGAGCCGAGGTGCCGTCGAGGGGGCCCACGTGCTGGACCTGTTCGCCGGCAGCGGCGCGCTGGGCGTCGAGGCGTTGTCCCAGGGCGCCGCACGGGCCACGTTCGTCGACTCGGATCGGACGGCCCGCCAGGCGGTGCGGCGCAACCTCGAGGCCTGCGGCCTCCTCGACCGCGCAACCGTCGTCGCCGGCCCCGCCGAACGGTTCCTGGCGCGACTCGGCGCCGCGCGATTCGACCTGGCGTTCTGCGATCCGCCCTACGCCTTCGCCGATTGGGACCGGTTGCTGGCGGCGCTGCCGGCCGACCTCGTCGTCATCGAGTCCGCCGGGCCCGTCGCCGTTCCCGTCGGCCGCGAGCTCGTACGTGAGAGCCGCTACGGGGGAACGTGGGTCGGTTTTGCCGTGCCCGCCTGACCCGCCGCCGCGGGGTGTCGGGGTGGTCCCCGCGGTCGGGGGTACCGTTGGATCTGTGACCACCGTCCTGTATCCCGGCTCGTTCGACCCGATCCACAACGGGCACCTCGGGATCATCGAGGTGGCAGCCCGGCTGTTCGACGAGGTGGTCGTGGCGGCGGTGCGCAATCCCCAGAAGGGCGAGCCGCTGTTCAGCCTGGAGGATCGCCAGGCGATGATCGACGAGTCGGTGGCCCACCTCGACAACATCAAGATCACGATGTTCTCGAGCCTGGTCGTCGATCTCGCCCAGGACGTCGGCGCCGATTTCATCGTCAAGGGCCTGAGGGTGGTGTCCGACTTCGAGGCCGAGTTGATCATGGCGCAGATGAACCGTGCGGTGTCCGGGGTCCACACCCTGTTCATCCCGTCCGATCCGGCGCACTCGTTCCTGGCGTCGAAGCTGATCCGGGAGATCGCTCGCTTCGGCGGTGACGTCAGCTCGATGGTCCCCCCGCCGGTCGCCAAGCGGCTGGCGGAGCGGTTTCGGAAGTAGCCATGGCGAGCGACGACGACCGGTCCTTCGAGATGCGGGTGGCGCAGCGGGCCCCGGGCGGGGACGTCGAGGCGCTGCTGCAGCGCGTCCGCGAGCTGATCGACGACGCCCGGCCCGCGGCGCTCTCGGCACAGCAGGTGAAGGTCGACCGCGATGAGCTGCTCGACCTGCTTGACCAGGCGATCGAGCGCCTACCGGAGGAGGTCCGATCGGCCCGCTGGCTCATGAAGGACCGGGACGAGTTCCTGGCCCGCACCCGGCGCGAGGCCGACGACATCCTGGCCGCGGCCCGCGGCCAGGCCGAGCGCATGGTGCAGCGCTCCGAGGTGATGAAGGCGGCCGATGCCAAGGCGCGGCGCGTTCTCGATCAGGCGCGCGCCGACGCAGGCCGGCGCCGCAACGAGGCCGACGACTACTGCGACAAGCGACTGGCCCAGCTCGAGACCGTGCTCGAGAGGGCCATGACGGTCGTGACCACCGGTCGTGCCAAGCTCCGCGGCGACGGCGGCCGTGCGACCCGGGAGCCGGGTGCCCTCGGCAGGGTCGGCGAGCGCACGGGTGGAGCGGCGGGGCCGGGTGTCCCCGCGGCGGGTGCCGGAGCCGATGCGGAGACGACCCGCGGCGGCGCCGTTTTCGATCAAGACCGGGTATAAGGGGCCGCGACATGTCGCGTCCCTTCGTCGTCGCCACCGGTGAGCTGTTCCGCCACCCGGGTGCCCGGCAGCAGGTGCTGCTCGTCGGGCCAGTGTCCGGTGTGGCGCTGTCGGCGTCGCGTCTGACCGGCGACGACGTGCATGCCGACCTCACGCTCGAGGCCCAGGGGTCCACCCTGACGGTGACGGGGCGGGCGGTCGGCCGCTGGACCGGCGAGTGCCGGCGTTGCCTGGGCTCGACCGGCGGCGACCTGGCGGTCGACCTCCGGGAGATCTTCGAGCCCCACCCGGTCGAGGGTGAGACCTACCGGCTCGACACCGACCAGGTCGACCTGGAGCCGGCTCTGCGCGAGGCCCTCGCCCTGGCGCTCCCCCTCGCGCCGCTGTGCGACGACGCGTGCGCCGGTCCCGACCCCGATGACCATCCGGTCACGATCGAGGAGGGCGAGGGCCACGGCGCCAGCGGGACCAACGGCGCGGCACCGGCCGACCCCCGGTGGTCGGCCCTCGACGCCCTGCGCTTCGATCAGTAGTGGCAGCTCGGGGCGCGGTTGCGCCCAGCGGCGCCCGGCCCGCTAGCCTGTTCCGTTTGCGCCCACCGGGCGTATCGTCGTCCCTCGCACGCAGCGCGGCGCGAACCCTCGAGACGCTCCAGGAAGACCGATGGCCGTCCCCAAGAAGAAGACCTCCAAGGCCAAGAGCCGCAGCCGTCGCGCCGCCGCCTGGCGCCTCGAGCCGCCCGCCCGGAGCGTCTGCCCCCGCTGCCGCGCCGTGAAGCTGCCCCACGTGGTCTGCGGCAACTGCGGCTGGTACGGCGGTCGGGTAGCCGTCGAGGTCGACTGACCGAGTCCGTCGCTCGGAGAGCGCCATCGCCTCGGGCACCAGGATGTTGCCGATAGCCATCGACGCCATGGGCGGTGACCACGCCCCCGGCACCATCGTCGAGGGCGCACGGCGCGCGGTGGCCGAGATGGGCGTGCCGGTCGTGCTGGTGGGCCGACCCGAGGACCTCGACGCGCTGCGGGGCGACCTCGAGGTGGTGGCGGCATCGCAGGTCATCGGCATGGACGACCCCGGCTCCAGCGTCCGCACCATGAAGGACTCGTCGTTGGTACGCGCCGCCGAGGCCGTGCGCGACGGACGGGCGTCGGCCATGGTGTCCGCCGGCAACACCGGCGCCACCATGGCGTCGGCGCTGCTGCGCCTGGGGCGGATCAAGGGCGTGGCCCGCCCGGCCATCGCCACGCCGATCCCGGTCCCGGGCTCCACACCCACGGTGCTGCTCGACGCCGGCGCCAATGCCGAGTGCCAGCCCCACTGGCTGGTGCAATTCGCCCAGATGGGGGCGGTCTTCTCGCGTGAGCGCTACGGCATCGCCGAGCCCAGCGTGGGGTTGCTCTCGATCGGCGAGGAGCCGACCAAGGGCAACCCGCTGGTCAAGGAGGCCCATGGGCTGCTCGCGGCGGCCGGAGTCCTCGATCGAGCCGGGGCCCGCTTCGTCGGCAACGTCGAGGGCCGAGACATCATGACCCCCGCCCTCGACGTGGTCGTGACCGACGGGTTCACCGGCAACGTCGCCCTCAAGACCCTCGAGGGCGGGATGCGGTCCCTGGTCACGGCGGTGATCGGGGGACTGAGCGCCACCGACGTGGCCGACGCCGCTCTCGCCGCCCTGCTGCCGCTGTACGCGACGCTCGATCCCGATCAGACAGGCGGCGCCATGCTGCTCGGCGTGGACGGTGTGTGCATCATCAGCCACGGATCGTCGTCGGCGACGGCGGTCGTCAACGCCACGCGCGTTGCCAGCGAGATGGTGGAGGCCGGCGTCGTCGCGCACCTGCGGTCCGCGGTCGCATCGGCCTAGAGCAGCCCATCAGGCGCGTTCACAAGCGCACAAACGCGGGTCCCGGTACACTGCGCCGCGTTCTGCCCGAGACCAGGAGTTATCCGTCGTGCCCGCCGAGACCCACGTCGAGCGCAGTCCCCTCGATCGCGAGCAGGTGTTCGACCTGATCCGCGACCGTTTGGCCGACATCCTCGAGGTCGAGCCGTCGACCATCCACGAGGGCGACTCGTTCACCGACGACCTCGACGCCGATTCGCTGGCCCTCATCGAGCTGGCCGAGGCGCTCGAGGAGGAGCTGGGGGAGCGCAGCGTCGGCTTCCGCATCGAGGACGAAGACCTCGAGGACATCAAGACGGTGCGGGATGCCGTCGACTACGTCCTCGCCCGCTTGTAGGGGCACAGCGATCTCGCTTCCTGTTTCGCGACTCGACGAGCTGGCCCGGAGCCTCGGCGTCAGCCTCAACGACGCCGACGTGTTGGCGCCGGCCCTCGTGCACCGCTCGTGGTGCGCCGAGAACGCCGGGTACGAGTCCAACGAGCGGCTGGAGTTCCTCGGCGACGCCGTGCTGGGACTGATCGTCACCGATCACGCCTTCCACGCCTACACCAGCCTGAGCGAGGGCGAGCTGACCGACGTCCGCAAGGCGGTCGTGAACGCCGTCACCCTGGCCGAGGTGGCCGACGAGCTGGGACTGGGCGACTACCTGCTGCTGGGCAAGGGCGAGGAGCAATCGGGCGGTCGGGAGAAGCCGTCGATCCTGGCCGACGCCCTCGAAGCGGTGCTCGGCGCCGTCTACGTGGCCGCCGGCATGCGTGAGGCCCACGACCTGGTCCTGCGCCTCCTGGGGGAACGGGTCGCCGAGGCCCACGCCGGGGGGCCCGGCGGGCAGGACTACAAGAGCCGGCTCCAGGAGCTGGCGGCGCGGCACTTCGACGAGGCGCCCCGCTACGAGACCTTGGCCGAGGGGCCGGACCACGCTCGGCGCTTCCACGTGACGGTCGCCGTCGGCGGCATCGCCCGGGGCCGCGGTGACGGGCGGTCGAAGAAGCAGGCCGAGCAGGTCGCCGCGCGCGACGCCTACGCGACCCTCCTGGCCGAGCTGGAGGCCGACCTTGCCTGAGCTGCCCGAGATCGAGACGGTGCGGCGGGGTCTCGAGCGCGAGACCGTCGGGCGACGGGTCAAGTCGGTGGACGTGGTGGTCGCCAGGGCGACCAATCGCAACGGCTCGCGCAAGGCGTTCCAGGCGCGGCTCGAGGGCGCCAAGATCCGCAACGTCGATCGCCGCGGGTCCCTGCTCGTGCAGGCGCTCGACACCGGGGAGCTGCTGGTGTTCGACGTCGGCGAGACCGGCCGTCTCCTGCGCGTCGCCCCCAAGGACGAGCCGCCCAAGGACCTCCTGCTGTCGATCACCTTCACCCAGGGTGGCCAGCTGCGGCTCGCGGATCCCGAGGCCCGGGCCGAGGCCTTCGTGGTCACGCCCGAGCTGCTGCTCGAGGCGGTGCCGGCTCTCGCCGAGCTGGGCCTCGATCCGGTGGCGGCGCCCGTGTCGTGGACCGCGTTCGCTCAGTCGCTCGTGAACCGTCGGAACGAGAAGCTGAAGGCGGTGCTGCTCGACCCCACGTTCGTGGTCGGGCTCGGTGGGCTGTACGCCGACGAGATCCTCTACGCCGCCGGCCTGCGCCCCGACCGCGAGGTGTCGACGGTGTCGACGATGGAGATCCGCCGGCTCTACCGGTCGCTGGTCGAGATCCTCCACGAGGCGACCAAGCACCACGGCACCTCCACCGAGGAGCACCCGTTCACCGATCTCCACGGCAAGCCGGGAAGCTTCCAGGACGAGCTGCAGGTCTGGGGCCGCGACGGCGAACCCTGCCGCCGGTGCCGGGGCACGGTCACCAAGGTGCGCAGCGGCGGCAAGGTCACGTACTGGTGCCCGAGCTGCCAGGTGTGAGCACCGGGATCCCCGGGTCCCGCCGGGCCGCCGCGTAGCCTGGCGCGTCGATGTTCCTCAAGGCGCTGACCCTCAAGGGGTTCAAGTCCTTCGTGGAGTCCACGACCCTCGAGATGCAGCCGGGGGTGACGGTCTTCGTCGGGCCCAACGGCTCGGGGAAGTCCAACGTGGTGGACGCCATCGGCTGGGTGCTCGGGGCTCAGGCCCCGTCGGCGGTGCGCAGCCAGAAGATGGAGGACGTGATCTTCGCCGGCACCGCGCGCCGGCCGGCGCTGGGGCGCGCCGAGGTGAGCCTGACCATCGACAACAGCGCCGGGCTCCTGCCGATCGACTTCACCGAGGTGACCGTCACCCGCACCCTGTGGCGCTCCGGCGAGAGCGAGTACGCCATCAATGCGGTGCCCTGCCGCCTGCTGGACGTGCAGGAGCTGTTCAGCGACACCGGGGTCGGCCGTCAGCAACACGTGATCGTCGGGCAGGGCCAGATCGACGCCGTGCTCAACGCCAGGCCCGAGGAGCGGAGGTTCATCGTCGAGGAGGCCGCCGGCATCCTCAAGCATCGCAAGCGCAAGGAGCGGTCCGAGCGCCGCCTGGCCGCCACCGAAGGCAACCTCCTGCGGCTCGGTGACCTCCTGCGCGAGGTGCGCCGGCAGCTCCGTCCCCTCGAGCGCCAGGCCGAGGCCGCCCGCCGCCACAGCGACCTGGTCGCCGAGCTCCAGGCGCTGCACGTGTACGTGGCGGGCCGCGAGCTCACCACCCTCAAGCGACGACTCGGCGACCTGACGGCCGCCCGCGCCGAGCTGCGCAACGAGGAGACGCTGCTCAAGCGGCGTCTCACCGAGCTCGACACCGCGGTGGTGGCGGCCGAGGCCCGGCTCGGTGCCCTGGGCGGCAGCGCCGTGGGCGACGCCCTGGCCGGGCTGGAGGCGCTGCGGGAGAAGGCCCGCGGCCAGCTGGCGCTGCTGGCCGAGCGCCGCCGCGGGGTCGACCGGGAGCGGGCCGCCTTCGTCGACCAGGCCGTGGTCGCCAGCCTCGAGGCCGACTCCGCCCGGCTGCGGGCCGAGCTGGCCACGGTCGACGGCGAGACGGAGGGGCTGGCACCCGACACCGAGTCGCTGGCGGAGGCCGAGGCCGGGCTGGCCGACGCCCGCGCCGCCTTCGATCGTGAGTGGACCGGCGGGGTGCCGGAGGCCTCGAGCCGGGCGGCCGAGGCGCGGGGCGAGCTGGGGGCGTTGCGAAGTGCGCTCGACCGGTCCGACGGTGACCAGCGTCGGGTCGCGGAGAGGACCGCGCAGCTGCAGTCGAAGCTCGACCGGCTCGATCGCGAGGCGGCAGCGGCCGCCGGCGAGATCGCCTCTACCGAGGCCACCGAGCCGGACCTGGCGACCGCCGTCGAGGCCGCGCGCCGGAGCCGCCATGCCGCCGAGACGGCGGCGCAGGCGGCCGAACGGGCCCGGGAGGCCGCCCACGCGGACCGCCACGCCTGGGCGGCCCGGCGGGAGGCGCTCGAGCTGGCGCTCGACGAGGCCCGTGCCCGCGCCGGCGTCGAGCGGCTGGCCACGGTCGAGGGTGTGGTGGGAACCCTGCTCGACCTGGTGGAGATCGATGCCGGCTGGGAGGCCGCGGTCGAGGCGGCCTGCGGCGAGGCGCTGGCCGCGGTCGTGCTCGACTCCGTGGACTCGGGCCGGCGGGCCCTGAGCATCCTGGCCGAAGGGGGCGTGGCGGGCGCAGTCGTGGCCCTGGGCGCTGCTCCGGCGGCGACGCGTGCGACGCCGCCGATCGGTGAGCCGGTGCTGTCCCACGTGCGGTCCCGCCGGGCCGACGTGGGACCGCTCCTGGCCGCGCTGCTGGGCGCCGCCGTGGTGGTCGACGGGGGCTGGGAGGCGGCCCTCGATGCCGCGCTCGCCCATCCCGAGGCCGTCGTCGTCACCCGGAACGGCGGCCGCTTCGGCACCACCGGCTGGCGGATCGACGCCGCCGCGTCCGGGGCCACGGGCCACGCGCTCGACGAGGCCCGCGCGCGGGCGGCGGCTGCGATCCCCGCCGCCGAGCGAGCGACCGCCGACCATCACGCCGCCCACTCCGCGCTCGACGAGGCCCGGCGGGCCGAGGAGGCCGCGGTCCGCCGGCTCGACAAGGCCCGTTCGGCCGTGGCGGCCGCCCGCGCCGCACGAGAACGGCTGGCGGCCGATCACGAGGACATCGCCGCCGAGCTGGCGACCCTGCAGGAGCAGCAGGCCGATGCCTCCGGGCGGCTGGCACGCGATCGCACCCGCGCCGCCGAGCTGGCGGCGTTGCTGCCCGAGCTCGAGGGCGAGGAGGCTTCGCGGCGCGAGCGGGCCGAGGCCATGGCCGAGGACCGTCGCCGGCTCGACGGGCGGGAGGCCGAGGTGGCGGCTGCGCGGACCGCCCTCGACAAGCGCCGCACCGCGCTGGCCGACCGGCGGGACTACCTGCGCAGGCGGCTCGGCGAGGTGGAGGAGCGGCTGGCCGGCTCGATGGAGGCGCGGCGGGAGGCCGGGGCCCATCGGGCCGAGCTCGACGCCGCCGAGCTGGCGCTCGACCGGCTGGCGTCGTTCGTCGGCGAGCGGCTCGCGTTGCTGGACGAGCGGCTGGCCGCGGTGCACGAGCGCCGGCGACGCGAGACGGACGCCCAGCGGACGCTCTCGGCGGAGCTCGATGGCCTGCGCCGGGAGCGCGGGGCCAAGGAGCGCGCCCTGGCGGAGCAACGGGAGCGCGCGCAGCGAGCCGAGATCGACGAGGCCGAGGTCCGCCTGCGGCTGGAGCAGGCAATCGAGCTGTGCCGCACGCAGCTCGACGTCGAGCCCGACAGCGCCGTCCGGGCCGAGGCGCCGGTGCTGCCGGACGGCGTCACCCCCGCGGCGCGGGTGCGGGACCTCGAGCGGGAGCTGCGCGTCATGGGCCCGATCAACCCCCTGGCTCTGGAGGAGTTCGAGGCCCTGTCCGAGCGCCACAGCTTCCTGTCCGAGCAACTCGACGACGTCAAGGCCAGCCGGCGCGAGCTCAACAAGGTGATCCGCGCCATCGACCAAGAGATCGTGCGGGTGTTCGCGGCCGCCTTCGCCGACGTCAGCGAGAACTTCGAGCAGCTCTTCGCCACGTTGTTCCCGGGAGGGCAGGGGCGGCTACGCCTCACCAACCCCGACGACCTGCTCGGCACCGGGGTCGAGGTCGACGCCAAGCCGTCGGGCAAGAACGTCAAGAAGCTGTCGCTGCTGTCGGGTGGCGAGCGTTCGTTGACGGCGCTGGCCTACCTGTTCGCCGTGTTCCGCAGCCGGCCGTCGCCCTTCTACGTGATGGACGAGGTCGAGGCCGCCCTGGACGACGTGAACCTGCATCGCTTCCTGGACCTCGTCTCCGAGTTCCGCCGGGAGGCGCAGCTCATCATCGTCAGCCACCAGAAGCGCACGATGGAGGCGGCCGACTGCCTCTACGGCATCACGATGCAGAGTGGCGGCTCCTCGAAGGTCGTCAGCGAGAGGGTCGCCGTCGGCGCGTAGCGCGGTCACACCGTGGCCGTGGCGGTGTCCTCGCCGCCCGGCCCCGTGACCGTGAGCGTCCATATCCCGGCCTGATGGGGACAGACGGTCCGCGTCCCCGATGCGGTGACCGTCGTCGCGGCGCCGTCGGGGGCGTGGAGGGTGTGTGCCTCACCGCCCGACGACTGCCAGGCGATCGCGGTCCCCGGGGTGCGCCGGACGCACGCGCGCGGCAGCTGCGTGACGCGGAACCCGGAGATCGTCGGCGGGGCAACGGGCGGGCTCGCGGTCGTGGTGGCGGTGGTCGTCGTCGACGGCGCGGTGGACGGCGTCGTCGACGTCTCGCTCACCGGGTCGGGCGTGGCGGTGCCGGGCGCCGTGCTGCCCGTCGGCGTCGGCGTGGTCGTGGTCGCGACCGAGGACGCCACGGGAGGACCGGTCGTGCCGGTGGCGTCGACGGTGGCGGTGGTGGCCCGCTCTCCATCGCCGGCCCGTCCGGCCAGGGCCACGACCAGGGCGACGGTCACGACGGCCGCGACCCCGACGGCCGCCAGCACCCGCCCGGGGCGGATCTGCCGACCCGGCGATGGCCCGCCGGCGTGCTCGGGACCCGCCGGTGGCACCCCGCCGGCCTCCAGGGCGGCGGCGGCCTTGGCCTTGAGCAGCGGCGGGGCGAGCGCGATCGGCACCAGGGCAAAGAGGCGCTCCGGGGCCAGGACCTCGTCGCGGTCGGCGGCGCAGGCCTCGCAATCAGCGGCGTGACGGCCGATGGCGCGTACGGCATCCGGCCCGAAACCGGCGATGCCGGCGCCGGCCAGCGCGGCCCGCAGGTCGGCGCAGCGGGGGACGCCGTGGCGCCACAGCACCCAGGAGCGGATGGCCGCGCCCAGCCGCTCCCTGAGGCGGAACAAGAGCTGGTGGGCGAGGTTGGGGGCGACGTCCAGCGCCTCCGCGATCTCCCCCGGGGCGAGCCCGTGGCGCAGGTGCAGGTCGAGGACGCTGGCGTCGCGCTCGCCCAGGGCGGCGGCCGCGGCCCACACCAGCTCGTCGCGACTGCGGTCCTCGACGGCGCTGGCGGGGTCGGGATCCCGGTCGGGCACGGCGGCCATCACCGGGTCGCCGGCCCCGCCGACCGGGGTGGTGCGGCGCTCGCGTTCGAGCCGGTTGAGCGCGCGGTTGCGCGATGTGCGGAGCAACCAGCCCCCGAACGCCGCGGGCTCACGCAGATCGTCCATGCGTTGCCAGGCGACGAGGAACACGTCCTGGGCGACCTCGGCCGCGACCTCGCGGTCCCGGACGATGCGCCACGCGACGTCCCACACCCGGTCGAACCAGCGGTCGAAGAGGACGCGGAAGGCAGCGGCGTCGCCGGCGCGGGCGGCCAGGACCAGATCGGCGTCGTCCCGTTCGTGAGCCACCCGGCCTCCGCGCCCTCCTCGCCGTCCATCGTCAACCGATGACGACCGGCGCCCCAAGAGGTACCAGATCGGCGAGCTGCGTGATCACGTCGTTGGCGACGCGGATGCAACCGTGGGAGACCGCTCGACCGATGCTGGCCGGGTCGTTGGTGCCGTGGATGCCGATCTGGCCGTCGCCGCCGGCGAAGTCGGTGAGCTTGACGGAGTGGCCCGAGAGACCGAAGGCGATCGGCCCGTAGTCATCGTCGGGGTCGCCGGTGGCGAGCTTGTCGACCACATAGAAGTGGCCCGTCGGGGTGGGGTTGTCCGGGGTGCCGATGGCTACCGGCGCGGACACGACGACCCGGCCGTCGACGAGCAACCGCAGGGTGCGCGCCGCGAGGTCGATCTCGATCGCCTCGTCGACCTGACGAAGCTCGACGTCGCCGCCCCGGATCCAGCCGGTCGAGCCGTTGGGCCGGGTGGGCAGGAGGACCTGGAGCCAGTCTCCCTCGACGCGGTCGACGAGCAGCGCCCGGTCCGAGCCGAACTCGGTGGTGGCCGGCAGGGTCAGCGCCGGCGCGGGGTCGCCGGGTCGAGCGAAGACCGCCAGATCGGCGCCGGACCGCGCGACCAGCGCGTCGGCACTGGCCGGCGTGGAGGCCTCGGCTGCCGCCGGCGGTGCCGCCTCGGGCTCGTCGCCGGTGGTGGAACGGCCGTCGCCGCCTCCGCAGGCCACGAGGGCGAGGGTGAGGGTGGCGGCGGCGAGGCTGATGCGGAGGATCGTGCGGGTGGTCATCGGAGGCTCCTCTTAAGGGCAGGGACGTCGGTCGACAGGTGGCGGGGGCAGGGAGGCCGGGGGGAGCCGCCCCGCCGCGGCTCCCCCCGGAGGTCTCGGATCAGCCGGTGAAGGTCGGGTTGGCCAGCACCGGCTCGTCGACGTCCGCCTGTGGCTCGGAGTCGTCGTCGCCGGGCTCGCCACCCTCCCCGCCGGGGTCGGGGTTCTCGGTGGGGTTGGCGAGGCAGTCGCCGGGGTCGTCGCAGGGCTCGGGGTTCTCGGTGGGGTTGGCGAGGCAGTCGCCGGGGTCGTCGCAGGGCTCGGGCTCGGGGTTCTCGGTGGGGTTGGCCACGTCGACGGGCCCGATCGGGTCCTCGGGTGAAGGCGTCTCGGCCAGCGCCATGGCCGGTGCCACGAGGGCGGATCCCGCCACCGTCAGGGCGACGAGCAGTGTGCGGGTGCCGTGGGTCAGGTTCATCGGGGCTCCTGGTGGTGAGGTGACGGGCCGGCCGTTCCGGCCCGTGACACCCTCCTGACCGCTGACCGGCGGCGGCCTTACAGGTCCCGCTGAGGTTTCTCCGGAGCCGCGTTCCGATCGCGCGGCGCGGGCCCCGACCCCCTTCGAGCGTCGTCGGGGCTACCGGTAGGCTCCGGCATCACCATGGAGATCGCGATCATCATCGCTGTCGTCGCCGTCGTGGTCCTGGGTGGTCTTGCCTTCGTGGCCCGCGGACGGCGGGATCGGGGTGTCGGCCTGGAGCCGCCCGCCCTGCCCGACGACTCGACGGCCGCACCGACCGAGCCCGTGGACGAGGACCTTGTCGCCCAGGTCGAGGACGCGCTCGCCGGGGTCCACGACGAGGCCAGCCGCGGCACCGTCGTGGAGGCGCCACCGGAGCCGGGAGCGCCGGCCCCGCCCGCAGCGAGGCCCAGCTTTCGCGAACGCCTCGCCAAGGCTCGGGGCGCTCTCGGCGGCTACCTGGGCGGCATCCGCTCCCGGAAGGTGGACGCAGAGACCTGGGAGGAGCTGGAAGAGGCGCTCATCCGCGCCGACGTGGGGGTGTCGGCCACCCACCGAGTGCTCGACGACCTCCAGGCCGCCGCCGAGGCCGAGGGCATCACCGACCCCGAGGTGCTCGTCGACCGGCTCAAGTCCGAGCTCAAGGGGCTCCTGACCGAGGGCGACCGGTCGCTGCGGTTCGAGCCCGGCGGGCCCAACGTGTGGTTGTTCGTCGGCGTCAACGGCGTGGGTAAGACGACCACGATCGGCAAGATCGCCCGCCTGCAGCTCGACGAGGGACGCTCGGTGATCATGGCGGCGGCCGACACCTTCCGCGCCGCGGCGGCCGAGCAGCTCGGCCTGTGGGCCGAGCGCACCGGGACGGAGATCGTGCGGGGCAGCGAGGGGGGCGACCCGTCGGCGGTGGTCTTCGACGCGGTCCAGCGCGCCGCCGCTCGCGGCAACGACCTGGTCCTGGCCGACACCGCCGGACGGCTGCACACGAAGACCAACCTCATGGACGAGCTGCGCAAGGTGCGGCGTGTGGCCGACCGCGATCCGGGGAACGTCACAGAGGTGCTCCTGGTTCTCGACGCCACCACCGGCCAGAACGGCCTGGCACAGGCGGAGCAGTTCACCGAGGCGGTGGACGTGACGGGGGTGGTGCTCACGAAGCTCGACGGCTCCGCCAAGGGTGGCATCGCCCTCGCCGTCCAGACCGGCCTCGGCATCCCGATCAAGCTCGTGGGGCTGGGCGAGGCGGTGGGGGACCTGGTCGAGTTCGACCCCGACGAGTTCGTCGAGGCGCTCTTCGCATGACCGAAGTGGACGCACAGGAGGTGCGATCGTGACTCGAACCCTGCTCCTGCCGGTCCGAGCGACCGTCGGCGTCGGCAAGCTCTCGGCCAAGACGGGTTATCGCACCGGCAAGCTCTCCGCCCGCTCGACCTACCGCGTCGGCCGGCTCATCGGGCTGCGCCGCGTGCTGGTCCTGGGGGCGGGTGTCGGCATCGGCATGTTGGTGGCGCCCACGTCGGGCCAGGAGCTGCGTGACAAGCTGCGCCGCCAGTGGGAGGGCCGGCGCGCGCCGGCGACCGACGAGGCCGTGGCCGAAAGGGTGCGCTACGAGCTGTCGCACTCGCCGCGCACCTGGCATCTGCCCCAGCCGGACGTCGCGGTGGTCGCCGGCAAGGCGATCCTCACCGGCGGCGCTCCCCACGCCACGGGAAAGGCCGACATCGAGCGCGCCGCCGCATCGGTCCCGGGGGTGGCCGACATCGACAGCCGCCTGGTGGTCAGCAGCGCCGACGGCGGGTGAGAACGGATCGACAAGGTTCGTCCCTGTCCTCGACCGGCATTTCGGGGATGCCGACCAGCCACGGGGGCGCATTGTGGGGCGGCTCTTACTTCGCCGACCCGCGGTAACGAGCTGACGCTCAGCGTGGTCCGCCGCCGACGCGAGCACCCCGGGGATAGGGTCCAGGCCCGTGCCCGGCGACATCCCGCAGAACTTGGCCATGCTGCATGCAGCCTTCGGCACG
The DNA here is from genome assembly GCA_050744525.1 of Acidimicrobiales bacterium. Taxonomy (GTDB): domain Bacteria; phylum Actinomycetota; class Acidimicrobiia; order Acidimicrobiales; family VFJN01; genus DASQUK01. The sequence continues at coordinate 31,826 of JBOGHG010000014.1, forward strand.
GGCCCCCTGTTCCCGCCGACCGACGACGACGTGATCACCTTCGAGGGCATCGATTTGGTCTGCGGCTACGACCACGCCTCGACCCCCGAGCGTTTCGTCATCGTCAAGCAGCCTCCCCACCGCGACGCGTTCATCGAGATGTGCCGCAGCGTCCGCGGCGGACGGCTCGTCGAGCTGGGCATCGCCGAGGGTGGCAGCACCGTTCTCGCCGCCCTTGCCGCCGAGCCCTCCGCACTGCTCGCGGTGGACATCGAACCCGAGCCGCTCGCCGCACTAGAGGAGTTCATCGCCGCGCGGCACCTCGGCGCGCGGGTGCACACCCGCTACGGAATCGACCAGGGCGACCGCGACCAGCTGGCCCGCACCGTCGACGAGGCGATCGGCACCGAGCCCCTCGACCTCGTGATCGACGACGCGTCCCACGCGCTAGACCCAACCCGCACCTCGTTCGAGGTTCTCTTCCCCCGACTGGCCCCCGGGGGCCTCTACGCCATTGAGGACTGGAACGCGGACCATTCCTTCCGGGAAGCGCTGATCGAGCACTACAGCAACGCATCGGCCGAAGAGCGGGCCAAGCTGGCCCGCCTACTGCGACAAGCCGCGAGTCCGCCGACGCCCGCACCCCCGGCCCGGCGTCCCCTCCTCGACCTCGCCATCGAGCTCATGCTCGCCCGGGCCCGAGACGACCAGGATGCCATCCCCGAAGTCGCGGTCAACCGGTACTGGCTGATGGTCCGGCGCGGCCCCGCCGCGCTCGACGGCACGACCTTCCGATTGCCAGACATGGTCCACGACCACTTCGGTTACCTCCGCTGAGTTGCGTCGACCGCGCCCGCCCGCGCCGCCGCCGGGGGAAGCGGTAGTCCTCCAGGAGGGCCAAGTGCTTGAGCAGCCCGCCCAGCCTGACCGACGACGGCCGAGCGTCGCCCGCAGGCCCTCCCGCGGTCGTCGTGCCTCGAAACTCAGCCCTTCACGCGTCGGCAGGCTCAAAGACCAGCTCATGACCATCCGGGTCATGCACGACCACGTAGTCCCCGATGCCCTCCTCCGACGATCGCGCCACTGACACTCCCGCATCTTCAAGGCGCCGGCACAGCTGCTCCAGCCCTCGGACGGCGAAGATCGCTGCAGGCGGCTCCTCGCCATCAGCTAGGTCCATGCACACAGCGGCATCGCCCACTGCGAACTGCACGAACTGCCCGGGGTTCTCGCCGCAGACGTTCAAGCTCAGCAGGTTCGCATAGAACTCCCGTGAGCGGTCGAGGTCGGCGGTTCGAAGCGCCACGAATCGAAGCGAGATCGAGAACTCGTCCGTCATCGCATCTACCCCCTGCGTCGCCTACGACGAGTGTCGCGCGGGGCTACTTCTGCGGCGGTCCGCGGTCGCGCAGGATCCGCAAAATCGAGCGCGACCCGCGCTGCGCCTTCGTCGCCGGCGAGTGATCTCGCCGCGGCTACCTGAGGCCGAAGACCGTCAGCAGAGCGTCGTCGATCCCCCAGAGCTCCTCGCGGCTCACGTGCCCGGCCAGGTTACCGAGCAACTGTACGTCGACCGCTCCGACCTGCTCGACGAGCACGCGGGTCAGGTCGCCAGCGACGTCGATCTCCGGCCGGAACGACGCCGCGCGAGCGCTGCGAGACGTCGGTGCAACGAGCACGACCGAGCGCGGGAGCATCTCGTCTGCTTGCACGACCACGCCGAAGCGATCGCCGTGCTGCTCGTGGCCCACGCCCCGCGGGATCTTGAACCGGTACACGTCACCCCGGAGCACGTAGCGACTCCATCAGGCTGGCGACGGCGAGCATCTCCTCACGATCCGCTTCGTCTGCCTCCAGCGCAGCGACCTCGGCTGCGAGCTCGAAACGTCGACGGAGCCGGCGGGCCGCGTCCACGAGCGACGTCCGTATGGCTTCCGACCGGGTGAGCCCCGCAGCCTCGAGGGCACGCAGCGCGCGCTCCGCCTCCTCGTCGAGCCGAACCGAGATCGCCCGAGCCATGCATCGAGCGTATCACGAACCGTAATACGTTAGCCGACGTGTCCCC
>JBOGHG010000015.1:0-32786 GCA_050744525.1 Acidimicrobiales bacterium
GGGCGGCCGCCTCGGCGTGCGAGCCGGCGGGTGGCTGGGTGGCGCCCTCGGCCCGCCGGCCGTCGGCGGCGACCAGCACGCAGCCGACCCAGGGGTTGGGCGACGTGGTGGCGCGCACCCCCGCGGCCAGCTCGACGGCTCGCAGCATGTGCTCGTGGTCGGTGTCGACCATCCCTGGCAGCGTATGGGCGAGCGCCACGTGCCCAAATTAGAACACGTTCTAATTCCTGTCGAGGGAGCTGCTCCCCGTCAGTGCGGCCTGCCCCCCTCGAGCAGGTCCAAGGCGTGCGGCACGACGTCGATCACCGCGTCGAGGCACTCGACGGCACCCGTGGAAGATCCCGGCGTGTTGAGCACCAACGCCCGTCCCAGGGTCCCCGCGGCCGCCCGCGACAGGCGACCCAACGGGTTCACCAGCCTCATCGCCTCGGCGAGGCCGGGTGCCTCCCGGTCGAGCACGGCCCGGGTCCCCTCGGGCGTCAGGTCGCGGGGACCGAAGCCCGTACCGCCCGTGGTCACGATCAGCCCGGCGAAGCCGTCGGCCAGCGCCCGCAACGCCTCCGCCACCGCGTCGGCCCCGTCGGGGCTGACCGCCCGATCCACGACCTCGAACCCGGCGGCACCCAGGCGGCCGGCCAGCGCCGCGCCGGAGCGGTCCTCGCGGGTGCCGGCCACCACGCCGTCCGACACCGTCAGCACCTTGGCCGGCCACCGCCGGCCGGCCTCCGCCTCGCTCATCACCCGGAACCACTGGGCTTGGGCACTCGACGGACGCTACCCCTCCGTGCCCGCTCGCTTCGTGCTTGCTCAGGTCCCGACCCGGTCGCCGGGCCGCCAGTGCGCTCCGTTGGCCCAGGCTCGGGCGGGCATGCGCCGCCGCCCCTCGGGTTGCACCTCGACGAGCTGGATTGGTCCGTCGCCGGCGGGCGCGGCGACGTCGCCGTGGCCCGCCGGCACGAGCGCCGTCCGCCACACCTTGAGCCGCCGGCCCCGGTGGGTGGTCCACGCACCGCCGATCCGGACGAGCCGATGGATGTCGACCGCCGGGCGGTCCCAGTCGATCTGCAGCTCGGCGGGATCGACCTTATGGGCGTAGGTGGGTTCGCCCTGCTGGGGTCTCGGTTCGGGCAGCCCGTCGCGCAGGTTGGCGAGCAACAGCTCGGTCCCCAGAGCCGCCAGCCGGGCGCGCAGCTCGTCGGCGGTCTCGTCCGGACCGATCGCCACCTCGGACCGGGCGTACACGCCACCCGTGTCCAGGCCCTCCTCGATCACCATGAGGTCGACGCCCGTGCGCTCGTCACCGGCCAGGATCGCCCGCTCGACCGGCGCCGCGCCCCGCCACCGGGGCAGGAGCGAGAAGTGCAGGTTGACCATCGGCAGGCGCTCCAGCACGTGTGGCCTGATCAGGCGGCCGAACGCGGCCACCACCCCCAGATCGGCGCCCGTCTCGAGCACGTCGTCGACGCGGTCGGACACCGGCAGCCCGAGGTCGAGCGCCGCCCGCTTCACGGGGGAGGGCATCAGCCCGCCACCCCGACCCCGGCGCTTGTCCGGCTGGGACACGACCAGCGCAACGTCCCACCCTGCGTCGACCAGCGCCCGCAGCGGTGCCGTGGCGAACTCGGGGGTGCCGAGGAACACCAGCCGCTCGGGATGCGTCGGTGCTGGTGCGAGCGCCATCGAACCGGCCCGGCTCACGGCACTAGCGGAGCGAGAAACCGCCGCCTCTGGACACGGCGTCCGCCGGCATCGAGGGACCGATGCCCAGCTCCCGGATCGTCTTCAGCGCCTGCTTGCGGGTGGACGCATCGAGCCGCTCCAGCAACAGGACACCGTCGAGGTGGTCGAGCTCGTGCTGGAAGCAACGCGCGAGCAGCTCGTCGGCTTCGATGGAGATGTCGTTGCCGTCGAGGTCGACGCCGGTCAGGTGCACCTGCTTGGCGCGGACGATCTCCCACGACAGGCCCGGCACCGACAGGCAGCCCTCCGCGTACGCCCACTCACCATCGCGGTCGATGATCTCGGGGTTGACGATCGTGAACGGCCCGTCGCCCACGTCGTAGACGAACATCCGCTTCTCGACGCCCACCTGGGGGGCCGCCAGCCCGACACCCGGGGCGTCGTACATGGTGGCGATCATGTCCTCCGCCAGCTTGGCCAGGCGCCCGTCGATGGTGCTGACCTCGGCGGCGCGCTGCCGCAGGACGGGGTCGCCGACCACGCGGATGCTGTAGGGAGCCATAACCCACCAGGCTACCGTCGCCCGACGTGGGCCGATCCTCGCACTACTTCTCGCCCTCGCCCGACGCGGCCTCGCGCCCGTCCACGGTGCGTCTCGACCTACCGGACCTGTCGCTGGTGCTGCGCACCGACCGGGGCGTGTTCTCCGGAGCCCGCATCGATCCCGGCACCAGGTACCTGCTGACCGACGCGCCGGCGCCGCCGGCCGCCGGCCACCTGGCGGACATCGGTTGTGGCTACGGGCCGATCGCGCTCACGTTGGCCACCCGTTCACCGCGTGCCACGGTGTGGGCCGTCGACGTCAACGAACGGGCGCTCGAGCTGACCCGGGCCAACGCCGCCGCCGCCGCCCTCGCCAACGTGCGGGTGGCATCGCCCGACGAGGTGCCGGAAGGCGTGCGGCTCGCCTCCCTGTGGTCGAACCCACCGGTGCGGGTGGGCAAGGTCGCGCTCCACGAGCTCCTCGACCGCTGGCTGGGCCGGCTCGACACCGGCGGTGCGGCCCTGCTGGTCGTCCACAAGCACCTGGGCGCCGACTCGCTGCACCGCTGGCTGGAGGCCGGGGACCGGTCCGTCACGCGCCTGGGCAGCCGGGTCGGCTACCGACTCCTGGAGGTACGGCGATGACGCGGCAGCTCGACCCGACCGGGCTCAAGCGCCTGCACCGCTCCTGGCGCCGGCGGGCCACGGCACCCGTGGCGCTGATCCTCGACCACGTGCAGTCGCCGTTCAACGTGGGCTCGATCCTCCGGACGGCGGCTGCGTTCCGCGTCGACCACCTGTGGCTGGTGGGCGACACGGCGGCCCCGACCAGTGCCAAGACCGCGAAGACCGCTCTCGGGTCGCAACGCTTCGTCGAGTGGACGTGGCACGACACGGCCACGGACGCCGCTGCGGCGGCGCGGAAGGACGGTTACCGGGTCGTGGCCCTCGAGCTGACCGACGACGCGGAGCCGCTCCCCGACCTGGCGGTCGACCGGCCGGTGTGCCTCGTCATCGGACACGAGGACCGCGGGCTGCCCGCGGCCACCCTGGCCGCTTGCGACCGGGTGACCTACATCCCCCAGCTCGGAAGGATCGGCTCGCTCAACGTGGCCACCGCCACCGCCATAGCCCTGTACGAGCTGCGCCGCCGCGATTGGACTGCAGGCGCCTGATCGCCCGCGGTCGAAACCCCTGCGGCCCGCTGCCAGGACGCTGCCTAGCCTTTCGACGGTGACCTCCGAGACCGTGCGCACCATCACCGACGACGAGTTCGGCGACTTCGTCAACGTCGTCCTCACTGCGTTCCTGGCGCCGCCGTCATCGGCGGAGGACATCGAGACCCGGCGGGTCGCGTTCGACCTCGACCGCTGCCTCGGCGCCTTCGACGGCAACGGACGGCTCTGCGGGGTCGCCCGGGCCTTCCCCACCGAGCTGACGGTCCCCGGCGGCACGGTGGCGGCGGGTGCCGTGAGCGGCGTGGGCGTGCTGCCCACGCACCGACGGCAGGGACACCTCAGCCGCATGATGCGCACCCAGCTCGGCGACATCGCCGCCCGCGGCGAGCCGGTGGCCGCCCTCGTCGCGGCCGAGTACCCCATCTATGGCCGCTACGGCTACGGCCTGGCGGTCGAGGCCTGCGAGCTCCGCCTCGACGCGGCCCAGGCACGGTGGGTCGGGCCAGACAACGAGGGCACCATCGAGCTGGTCGACAACGACACGTTCGCCAAGGTCGTGGTGGACGTCTACGACCGAGCGCGGCGCACGTTCCCCGGCCACATCAGCTACGAGACCCTGCGCTGGGACGTGTTCGCCGGGGTGCGTTCCTGGCCCGACGGCGACGACGACGCCCGCCGGAAGGCCACGAAGGTCGTCTGGTCCGATGCGCAGGGCGAGGCGCAGGCGGCCACGGCGTACTCGGTCGACGAGCGCTGGGAGCACAACCGCCCCGCGGGGACGCTGTCGGCCGGCGTGCTGGTGGCGACGTCGGGGCATGCCGAGATCGAGCTGGTGCGGTTCCTGGCCGCCGTCGATTGGGTGGCGCAGGTGCGCGTGGGCCTCCGACCCCTGGACAACCCGGTCCCGCTGGCGCTGGCCGATGCGCGCATGGGTGCGCTCGTCAACCGGTCCGATCACCTGTGGGTGCGGGTCCTGGACGTAGCGGCGGCCCTGACCGCCCGCAGCTACGCCGCCGAGGGGTCCCTCGTGCTCCAGGTGGTCGACCCGCTCGGCCATGCCGCCGGTCGTTTCGCCCTCGAGGGCGGGCCCGACGGTGCCTCCTGCGCGGCGACCCACGCCGAGCCCGACCTGGTCGTGCCCGTGGGGGCCCTGGGCGCCGCCTACCTGGGTGGGACCGGCTGGGGCCGGCTGGCGGCGCTCGGGTGGGTGGACGAGCGCCGCGACGGTGCGACGGGCCGGGCGGCGGCCATGTTCGGGTCACCGCGGGCGCCGTGGTGCGTCCTGACGTTCTGACCGTGGCGGCCGTCGAACTGGTCGACCTCGAGCCCGGCGACGGCCGCCTGGTCGAGGCGTTGGCGGTGCTGCAGGAGCTGCGGCCGCACCTCACGGCGGACAGCTTCACGGCGGTGTACGCCGAGGGATACCCCCAGGGGCTGCGGTTCACGGCCGCCTACGACGGTGCCAAGTGCGTCGGGGTGGCCGGCTGGAGGATCGTCGCCACCACGGCACATCTGCGCAAGCTCTACGTGGACGACCTGGTCACGACGGCGGTGGCCCGCAGCACCGGCGTGGGGCGCACGCTGCTGGGTGCCCTGGCGCAGCGGGCCGAAGCCGCCGGCTGCACCACCCTCGATCTCGACTCCGGCGTCCAGCGCGCCGACGCCCACCGGTTCTACATGCGCGAGGGCTTGACGATCAGCTCGTTCCACTTCGCCCGTCGGCTGCGCTGACACCGGCGACGGTCGGAGGGTCCATCCGACGGTGGGCCCGGATGCAGGCGACCGCTCAGATCTCGATCGTGTACCCGTCGGCGTCGGCGACGTACGCGTAGGGAACGCCGGGGGCATGTTCGCCACGCTCGAGCAGGTGACCGCCTGCCTTCTCGACCCGTTGCACGGCATCGTCGACGGCGTCGGCGGAACGACTGGCCAGGTGAATCCCAAAGTGTTCGTAGCCGCCTTGGTGGCCGACGCGGTCACGTTGCTCGTCCGTGGTGGCGAGATGAAGCGCGAGCGAGTCTCCACCCCCCGGGGTGCCGACGAACACGATGGGGCCATCCCGGAACAGCTCTTCCATGCCGAACGCATCCCTGTAGAACGCCACGGCGCGCTCGTGCTCGGTGACGAGAAGATGCACGTGCCGGATCCCGATCTCACTCATGGTCTCTCCTCCGACCCTGTCACCCACGGCTGGCGGTCAACGCGCCCCCCATGATGCCCCGACCACCACGCCCATCCGTCGTCCTCGCCGCCACCGGAACGGGACTCACGCCGGACGCTCCCGCGCCGCCGGCCGGACGATCCGGCGCTCGGTGACGATGGCGGTCACGAGATCGGCGGGGGTGACGTCGAACGCCGGGTTCACCGCGCGGGCACCGGCCGGAGCCACCGACCGGCCACGCCAGGCGACCACCTCGTCGTCGCCGCGATCCTCGATCTCGACGTCGGACCCCGCCGGCGTCGTCGCGTCGACGGTCGACTCCGGCGCCGCCACCACGAACGGGACCCCGGCCCGGTGCGCCGCCAGCGCCAACGGGTAGGTGCCGATCTTGTTGGCGACATCACCGTTGGCGGCGATGCGGTCGGCCCCCACGACGACCGCATCCACCAGCCCCCGGGCGATGAGCGACGGGGCCGCACCGTCGATCACCAGCCGGTACTCGGCCCCCATGCGGTCGAGCTCCCACGCCGTGAGCCGGCTCCCCTGCAACAGCGGACGGGTCTCGTCGGCGTAGACACGGGCGACGGCGCCGCGCTCGTGGAGGGCGCGTACCACCCCTAGCGCCGTCCCCCACTCGACGCACGCCAGGGCCCCGGCGTTGCAGTGGGTGTGGAGCCGCAAGCCCCCGGCCCCGGCGACAGCGGCGCCGCCGGGCCCCCGCCCGCACAGCTCGATGAGGAGGTCCGCACCCCGGCGGGCGATCGCCAGGTTGGCGGCGGCGTCCTCGTCGAGGACGTTGCGCGCCTCGCGTTCGACCGCCTCGTCTCCCTCGTCGAGCCGTGCCGAGACCCGGTCCACGCCCCAGGCAAGGTTGACTGCCGTGGGTCGGGCGGAACGGATGCGGTCGATGGCCTTGGCCACCTCGTCGTCGGTCCAGCCGTGGCGGCGGCCCTGCCGGACCGCGAGCAGCACGCCGAGCGCGCCCGCGGCCCCCAGGGCCGGTGCACCCCGCACCGCCAGGCGACGGATGCCGTCCAGCAGCTCGTCGACGTCGGTCAGCCGCAGGGTGCGCAGCTCGTGCGGCAGCGCCGTCTGGTCGACGATCACGACGGCGCCGTCCATCCAGTCGATGGTCCGCACGGGGTCACTCTACGCGGCCGTTTCAGACGCGTGGCGGGTCGACGGCCACCCGCAGGCGGCCCGGCGGGCGCGGCGTCCCCGCCAGCGCGTCGCACAGCGTGCGGTGGTCGGGTGCCCGGACCAGCCAGCGTCCGTCGGACGGCCCCAGGACCTCGACGCCGGGACGTGTCCCAATGGCGCCGACGAAGGGACCCGCGGCGGCGCCGGAGACCTCGGCCATCGCCGTGACGGGCGGGAACCGGAGCTGTGTGCGCCGGTCCAGCTCGGCCGACGCCACGCGCCGGGGATCGGCGTTCAGCGCGGCCTGGACGACCTCGTGGCGGGGCATGTGGGTCTGGACGACGAGCCGACCACCGCCGGCCTTGCCGCCGACCACCCGTGCCCCCCGTGCCAGCAGGCCCAGCGCCTGCTCCGCGGCGCGGTAGCGGGGAGCGAGCAGCTCCTGGTCGAAGTCGAGGAAGGCGACCGCGTCGGCCCGGTCGATCTGGTGCAGCGTCGCCTCGGTGCCGACGACCACCCGCGAGCGGGGCACATCGGGCGTGCCCGAGGCCGCGGTCACCTCGTCGACCGGTTCGCCGATGAGCGCCGCGATCTCGTCGCGCACCCGGGTCACGCCCTGGCGCAGCGCCCGGAGCCGTGACGCACCGCACGAGGCGCAGACCGGGGGCCGGACGGTGCCACAGCGGGCGCACACCAGCTCGCCGCCCGGCTGGGCGACGGCGGCATCGCAGCGCTCGCAGCGGGCCAGCTCGCCGCACGCCTTGCAGGCCAGCAGCCGCGCCCGCCCCGTCCGGTTGAGCACGCACAGGACCCGCCGGTCGCTCCGCAACAGCCGCACCAGCGGTGGCGGCAGCAGGCCGGTGCGGGGATCCTGGCGGCGCATGTCCACCACGTCTACGACCGGCCACCCGGCGCGCTCGTCGGCCCGGGGCGGCGGCAGCAGACGGGCCGCGTCCAGCGCCTCCAGCGACGGGCACGGCGACGTCGCAACGCACGGCACGCCCGCCCGGCGGGCCCGCTCGAGGGCGACGTCGCGGGCGTGCCAGGTGGGCGCCTGCTCCTGGCGGTGGCCCTCGTCGTGCTCGTCGATGACCACGATGGCGGCGAGGCCTCCCACCGGCGCCCAGGCGGCGGCGCGGGTGCCGACGACCGTGGCGCCGGCAGCCCCGAGCGCCCAGTCCCTGGGGTGGAGCGCGGTGGCGACGCCCGCCCGGCGCATCACGGCACCGACCGACCGTGCCGACGCCGCCGTGGGGCACAGGATCAACGCGTTGCCCCGGTTGGCGGCGGCGAGCACGACCGGATCGACGGGCGCCGCCGGCGGCAGGCGCACCAACAGCGCCGGCGAACGTGCGGCGGATAGTGCGGCCATGACCTCGCCATCCGCCGCAAGTTCGGGTGGTCGCAGCGGTCGCCGGCTCGCAGCCGGCAGGCGTGTCACCACACGGTCGGGCGAGGCGGTCCGCAGCAAGGACGCCGGGCGGCCCGCCCAGCGCCACGCGGCCCATTCCGCCAGCTCGATCAGCTCCGGCGTCGGGCCGCGGCCCGACCACTTGGCGAGGGGGCGCAGCGCCACGCCGGGCGGCGGGTCGACGTCGGCGGCGACCACCCATCCCCCGACCCGGCGACCGTGGAGCACGACCCGGACCCGGTCGCCGACGCGCACCTGGTCCCCGACGTCGTCCGGGACCAGGTAGTCGAACGTCTTGTCGATCGCGGGCTCGTCCGGGAGGACGCGTACGACCCGCGCCCGGGTCAGAGCCCCAGCGCCGACTTGAGGTCGTCGACCCGGTTCGTCTGCTCCCAGGTGAGCTCCTTGTCGCTGCGACCGAAGTGCCCGTACGCGGCGGTCTTCTTGTAGATCGGCCGGCGCAGGTCGAGATCGCGGATGATCGCCGCCGGACGCAGGTCGAAGATCTGCTGGACCGCGCCGGCGATCTGGGCCGGGTCGACCGTGGACGTGCCGAAGGTCTCGACGAAAACCGACACCGGGTGAGCCACGCCGATGGCGTAGGCCACCTGCACCTCGCAGCGCGGCGCGGCGCCGGCCGCAACCACGTTCTTGGCCACCCAGCGGGCGGCGTAGGCGGCGGAGCGGTCGACCTTGGACGGGTCCTTGCCCGAAAAGGCGCCACCGCCGTGACGGGCGGCGCCGCCGTAGGTGTCGACGATGATCTTGCGACCCGTCAGGCCGCAGTCGGCGTGGGGACCGCCCAGCTCGAAGCTCCCCGTGGGGTTGACCAGCACCCGGTAGTCGTCGTCCTGGAACTGGGGCGGCACGAGCGGTCGGATGACGTGCTCGATCAGGTCGGGCTTGATGAGCGTCTCGGCGTCGAGTCCCGGCTGGTGCTGTGTCGAGATGAGAACCGTCTCGAGGCCGACGGGCATCCCGTCCTCGTACTCGAGCGTGACCTGCGTCTTCCCGTCGGGGCGGAGGTAGGGGAGGATCCCGGCCCGGCGAACCTCGGCCAGCCGGTGCGCCAGCCGGTGCGCCAGCCAGATGGGCATGGGCATGAGGTCCTCGGTCTCGTCGACCGCGTAGCCGAACATCATGCCCTGGTCGCCCGCGCCCTGGGTGTCGAGGTCCTCCTCGGTGCTGGCGGTCCGCTTCTCGTAGGCGGTGTCGACGCCCTGGGCGATGTCCGGGGACTGCGGGTCGATCGACGTCATCACGCCGCACGTGTGGCCATCGAAGCCGACGGCCTCGCGGTCGTAACCGATGCCCTTGATCGTCTCGCGGACGATGTTGGGGATCTCGACGTAGGCGTCGGTGGTGATCTCACCGGCGACGATGGCCAGGCCGGTCGTCACCATCGTCTCGCAGGCCACTCGGGCCACGGGGTCCTGCGCCAGGATGGCGTCCAGGATCGAGTCGCTGATCTGGTCGGCCATCTTGTCGGGATGTCCCTCGGTGACCGACTCGGACGTGAAGGTCCAACGGCTCACGGCTTCGTTCTCCTCTGTGTGACGGCATCGAACACGGCACGGGCGATCGCCCGCTTGTCGGCCAGGGGCACCTCGCGCTCGGTGCCCTCGGCATCCATGATCACGACGTGGTTGGTGTCGTGCTCGAACCCAGCGCCCGGGGCGGTCACGTCGTTGGCCACGATGAGGTCGATGCCCTTGGCGGCGAGCTTGGCTGCTGCATTCTGTCGCACTTCCTCGGTCTCCGCGGCAAAACCGACGATGGTCTGCCCGGGCCGCTTGCGCGTCCCCAGCCCGGCCAGGATGTCGGGCGTCGGCTCGAGGGTGATCTCGGGCACGCCCGCCTGCTTCTTGAGCTTCCGCTCGGCCACCCGCGCCGGTCGGAAGTCGGCCACGGCCGCGGCCATGACCACCACGTCGGCCGAGGCCTCGGCCGCGTGCACGGCGTCCTTCATCTCCGCCGCGGTCTCGACCCGGACCACGTCGGCCAGGGGCGGCACCGGCAGGTCGACGGTCGTGACCAGCGTGACCTTGGCCCCACGGGCGGCGGCCTCGGCCGCCATGGCGTGGCCCTGCTTGCCCGACGAACGGTTACCCACGAAGCGGACGGGATCGATCGGCTCGCGGGTCCCGCCGGCCGTGACCAGCACCCGAAGACCGGACATGTCCCGACCGCTGCCGAGCGCCGCCTCCACCGCCTCGACGATCACGTCGGGCGCCGCCAGGCGTCCCTTGCCGACGTCGCCCCCCGCCAGGCGACCCTCCTCCGGGGGGACGATGCTGACCCCGCGTCGGGCCAGCGTTGCCAGGTTGGCCTGCACCGCCGGGTGCGCCCACATCTCGGTGTGCATGGCGGGCGCCACGACCACCGGCGCGCCCTCCCGCACGGCCAGCAACGTGGCCGTCAGCAGGTCGCTGGAGATGCCCGCCGCGTAGCTGCCGATGACCCGGGCGGTGGCGGGGGCGACGACGACGGCGTCGGCCGACCGGCCCAGCCGGGTGTGCGGGATGGGCTCGTCGTCGTTGAACAGCGAGGTGTGGGCCCGCTCCGAGGCCAGCGCCGAGAAGGTGGCCTCACCGACGAACCGGGTGGCGCCCCGGGTCAGCACCGGGATCACGTACGCCCCCCGGTCGACGAGCCGTCGGCACACCTCGATGGCCTTGTAGGCCGCGATGCCACCCGACACCCCCAGGACGATCCGCCGCCCCTCGAGCATGGAGCCGAGGACCTACTCGGCCCGGTCGCGCCCGCCGCCGTCGCCGGACTGGTCGTCGCCCTCGACGGCCTCCACGCCGTCGGTGCTCCCCGATTCGTCGGGGGTCTCGCTGGGATGGGCGAGGACGATCTTGTCGCCGGCGATCTCCTCGAAGGCGATCGAAAGCGGCTTGCGGGCCACGGAGGTGACCTGCGGTGGCACGATGGCGCCCAGGCCCTCGCCCAGCTGGTTGAAGTAGGCGTTGATCTGGCGGGCGCGCATGGCGCTCAGCGTCACCAGCGAGAACTTCGACCCGGCTCGGTCGAGCAGCTCCTCGATGGAGGGGTTCATCATCGTGTCTTGGCGTGAAGCCATGCTGGCGCGCACCTCGGTCCGGCCGGTTGATCGGCCGACCAGGCTACCGCGCCGGCCCGTCGAAGCGAGAATCCCCGTCCAGTCACGAACTTGCGGCAGGAACAGCGGCCATGACCGCGCTAACCGCCGCAAGTTCGGTGTCGATCGACAGAAGGCCGCTTCTCGGCTGCGTCGACGATCCTGTCGGCCAGCTCCGCGGGCCCCAGGTTGCCGGAATCCAGCACCAGGTCGTAGATCGACAGGTCGGCCAGATCGACGCCGTAGAGCCCCAGGTACCGCCCGCGCTCGACACGCTGGCGTTCCTCGTTGTCGGCCAGTGCCCGCTCGACGGACACCGCCTCACGTGCTGCCACCCGTTGCGCCCGGATCCGCGGATCGCAGTCGATCCAGACCACGACCGCCGCCAACCCCTCGTTGTGCGCGATCCAGCCGGACAGGCGCGACTCGATGACCGCGCCGCCCTCGCGAGCCCGGCGGGCGAGGCGGCTGTCGAGCTCGACGTCGACCTCGGAGTTGTCGGCGACGTAGAGCCCGAACTCCCGCAGGCTCATGTTGCGTTCCGCCGCCATTGCCCGGAACACCTCGCCGCCCGGCACCAGCTCGAGTCCGAGCCGATCGGCCACGCGTTGTGCGGCGGTGGTGGTGCCCGAGCCCGGCGGGCCCGAGACCGTGATCAACAAATGTGGCCGGCGGGGGGAGGGTCGGGCCTAGAAGGCGTCCAGCAGGGACCGGCGCTGCTGCTCACCCAGACCCCGCACGCGGCGGGTGTCGGCGATGCCGACCTCCTCCATCGTCCGGCGGGCACGCACCTTGCCCACGCCGGGGAGCGATTCGAGCACGGCGAGGACCTTCATCTTGCCCACGATGTCGTTGGCGTCCGCCTGGTCGAGGAGCTCCTTGAGGGTCAGCGACCCCATTTTGAGCTTCTCCTTGAGCTCGGCTCGGGCGCGGCGGGCCTCGGCTGCCTTCGCAAGCGCTGCTTCGCGCTGCTCGGGAGTCAACTGCGGTGGCTGCGGCATGCCGCGCACCCTAGCGCGACCCCGCAGCGACGCGGTGACAATCGGGATGTCGGCGGCCGTTACGCCAGGGGCGCGACCAGCGCTCGCGTGGCTGAAACCGGGTCGTCGGCCCGGGTGACGGGCCGCCCGACCAAGAGCAGATCGGCGCCCGCGTCGAACGCCTGGCGGGGTGTCGCCACCCGCCCCTGGTCGTCGACGGCCGCCCCCTCGGGGCGGATGCCCGGGGTCGCCAGCACGGCCGCGGGAGCGATCCGGCGCACGGTCTCGACGTCGGGCACGGCACAGACGAAACCGCCGCAGCCGCCGTCGAGGCCGGCGGTCACACGCTGGTGCAGCAGGTGGGCCGACGCCTCGGGCTCGCTGGTCAGGACGGTCACGCCCACGGCCATCGGCTCGGGCAGGTCGGCGCCGGCCGCACCCTCGCGCAGGCCCTCGACCCCGGCCCGGAGCATCGGGGCACCCCCTGCGGTGTGCAGCGTCAGGTAGCGCGCGCCCAGCGCACCGAACACCCGGGCCGCCCGGCCGACGGTGTTGGGGATGTCGAGGAGCTTGATGTCGCAGAACACGTCCACACCCATGCCCGCCAACAACGAGATGGCCTCGGGGCCGGCGGCGCTGTAGAGCTCGAACCCCACCTTCATGGTGCCGAAGAAGGGCTGGAGCTGCCGCGCCAGGCGCCGCGCCACCACCAGGTCGTCGACGTCGAGCGCCAGCACCATCCGGCTCCGCAGCGACTCGGGCAGCTCGCCCGTCGTGGCCGTCGGCGGTCCGTGTTCCTCAGCCATCGACCTCTCCGATCACCTCGTCCATGCGGGCCACGCCCTGGCGCGACGCCCACCCTTGCAGCTCGCCCAGGACCCGATGCGGCGCCCGCGGATCGGCGAACGTAGCGGTGCCGACCTGGACGGCGCTGGCGCCCGCCAGCAACAGCTCGGCCGCATCCGCGCCGCTGGCGACGCCCCCGACGCCGACGATGGGCACAGCCGGGAGCGCCCGGTGCACGTCGAACACCGCCCGCACCGCGATGGGGTGGATGGCGGGACCCGACAGGCCTCCCCCGTGGGGCCCCGATCCCAGGCGAAAGCGCCGCGACTCGGGGTCGATCGCCAGCCCCATGACGGTGTTGACCAGCGTCACCGCCTCGGCCCCTGCCCCGTCCGCGGCGGCCGCGATCTCCTCGAGGTGCGCCACGTTGGGGCTGAGCTTGGCCCAGCGGGGGCGGCCGCAGCCCGCGGTCGCCTCGATGGCCGCCCGGGTGTCGGCGGCCGAGTGCGCGAACAGGTCGCGCCCCGCCTCGGTGTTGGGGCACGACAGGTTGACCTCGAGCGCGATCACGGCGTCGGGCGCAGCCGCCAGCAGCTCGGCCGCACGGCGGTACTCCTCGACGGTGCGTCCCCAGACCGACGCCACCACCCGCGCGCCGGTCGCCGCCAGCGCCGGCAGGTCGTGGGCGAGCCACGCGTCCACGCCTGGGCCCTGCAGACCCACCGAGTTGATCATCCCCGCCGCCGTCTCGTGCACGCGCAGCGGCGGGTTGCCGGGCCACGGATCGGCGTGCAGCGACTTCACCACCACCGCCCCGAGGTCGGCCAGGTCGCCGTACGCGGCGAGCTCGGCCCCATGGCCGGCGGTGCCCGAGGCCGTCATGACCGGGTTGGCCAGCGTCACGGTGCCCACCGTGACGCTCATGTCCACGGCCCCCGCCCCACGTCCCCGATCCGCCCGCGTGCCGAGCCGGCCGATCATGCCGGCCGTCCGCAATGGATCTCCTGCAGCGTGCGGACGCGGACCTCGTGCCGCGACCGATCGACCGTGCTCTCGGCGGCCGCCAGCGCCGCCGCCGCGGTGGTGAGGCACGGGATGCGGTGGACGTTGGCCGCGCGCCGGATGTAGGCGCCGTCGGCGCGGGCGCCGCGGCCCCGGGGGCTGTTGACCACGAGCTGGACCATGCCGGCCGAGATGAGGTCGAGCGCCGTGGGCAGGCCCGCCTCCTGGTCCGGGCTCGTCACGGTCCCGTCCGCCGCGGCCACCTTGGCCACCCGCTGGGCGACCGGCACGCCGTTGCGCTCCAGGTGGTCGGCCGTGCCCACCGTGGCGGCGATGTCGAACCCCTGCGCGACCAAGCGGGTCGCCGCCTCGAGTCCCGCCGCCTTGTCGCGGTCGGCGAGAGACAGGAACACCATCCCGCCCTCCGGCAGCCTGTCGCCCGCCGCCAGCTGCGCCTTGCCGAACGCCAGGCCGAACGTGCGGTCGACGCCCATCACCTCACCGGTCGAACGCATCTCCGGTCCCAGCACCGTGTCGGCGTCGGGGAAGCGGTTGAACGGCAGCACCGCCTCCTTGACGGCGACGTGGCCGCCGCCGATGGGAGCGCGCAGCAGCCCCTCGGCCCGCAGCTCGGCCAGCGTGGCGCCGACCATCACCCGCGCCGCCGCCTTGACCAGGGGCACGCCCGTGGCCTTGGCCACGAACGGAACGGTGCGGCTGGCCCGGGGGTTCGCCTCGATCACGAACACCTGCCCGCTCCTCACCGCGTACTGCACGTTGATGAGGCCCCTGACGTCGATGGCATCGGCAAGCCGCCGGGTGTGGTCCTCGATGACCGCCACCGTGTCCTGCGACAGCGAGTGGGGCGGGATCGAGCAGGCGGAGTCCCCCGAGTGCACCCCGGCCTCCTCGACGTGCTCCATGACCGCGCCGATCACCACGTCGCCGGCGGCGTCGCGTAGAGCGTCGACGTCGACCTCGGTCGCGTCCTCGAGGAACCGGTCGATGAGCACCGGCCGCGACGCCGACAGCCCCCCCTCCCGGCCCAGGCCGCCGAAGCTGGCGAGCTCGGCCATGGCCCGGCGCAGGCCGTCCTCGTCGTAGACGATCTCCATGGCCCGGCCGCCGAGCACGTACGACGGCCGCAGCAACGCCGGATAGCCGATGCGCTCGACCACGGCCAGGGCCTCGTCGACGCTCGTGGCCGTCCCGCCGGCAGGCTGGGGGATCTCGAGGCGGGCGCACAGGGCGTTCCAGCGCTCACGATCCTCGGCGGCGTCGATCGACGCCGGCGATGTCCCGAGCACGAGGCCCTCGGGCAGCGCCGACGCCAGCTTGAGCGGTGTCTGCCCGCCCAGGGCGACGACCACCCCCACCAGGTCGCCGGCGGCCTGTTCGGCCTCGATGACGTTGAGCGTGTCCTCCAGCGTGAGCGGCTCGAAGTAGAGGCGGTCGGACGTGTCGTAGTCGGTGGAGACCGTCTCGGGGTTGCAGTTGAGCATCACGGTCTCGTAGCCATCCTCGGCCAGGGCGAAGCTGGCGTGGACGCAGCAGTAGTCGAACTCGATCCCCTGGCCGATGCGGTTGGGCCCCGAGCCCAGGATCAGCACCTTGCGCCGACCGCTGGCCACGATCTCGTCTTCGTCCTCGTAGGTCGAGTAGTGGTACGGCGTTGCCGCCTCGAACTCGGCACCGCATGTGTCGACCGTCTTGTAGGTCGGCCGCACCCCCGCCGCCCGACATCTCGAACGCACCTCGGCGACGTCGATCCCCCACAGCCAGGCCAGTTGGGCGTCGGCGAAGCCGAGCTGCTTGGCCCTCTTCCAGTCCCGCCGGACCAGGGCGTCGGGGCCCACGGCGGCCAGGTGGGCCCGTTCCTCGACGATGCGCAGGATCTGGTCGAGGAACCAGGGGTCGACCCGGGTCCGCGCGGCCAGCGCCTCGATCGTGATCCCCCGGCGCAGCGCCGCCTCCAGCTGGAACGGACGGTCCGGCGTGCCGATCGCCGCCCGGGCGACCAGCTCGTCGTCGGCCAGGCCGTCGAACAGCGCCTCGCCGGGATCGCAGTTCAAGCCCGCCCGCCCCACCTCCAGGCTGCGCAGCGCCTTCTGCAGCGACTCCGGGAAGGTCCGGCCGATGGCCATGGCCTCACCCACCGACTGCATCGAGGTTCCCAGCACGCCCGGGCTGGTGGGGAACTTCTCGAAGGCCCAGCGGGGGACCTTGGTGACCACGTAGTCGATCGTGGGCTCGAAGCTGGCGGGCGTCTTGCGGGTGATGTCGTTGGGGATCTCGTCGAGCGTGTAGCCGACGGCGAGCTTGGCCGCGATCTTGGCGATCGGGAACCCGGTGGCCTTCGACGCCAGTGCGGAGGACCGGCTCACGCGGGGGTTCATCTCGATGATGACCATGTCGCCGCTGGCCGGATCGAGCGCGAACTGCACGTTCGATCCGCCGGTCTCGACGCCCACTCGGCGTATCGAGGCGAAGGCCGCGTCCCGCATGGCCTGGTACTCGACGTCGCTGAGCGTCTGGGCGGGCGCCACCGTGATCGAGTCGCCCGTGTGGACGCCCATCGGATCGAGGTTCTCGATCGAGCAGATGACCACGCAATTGTCGGCGCGGTCGCGCATGACCTCGAGCTCGTACTCCTTCCACCCGGCGATGGAGCGCTCGATGAGGATCTCGCCGATGGGGCTGGCGGCCAGACCGGTGGTGGCGATCCGGCGAAACTCGTCGGGCGTGGAAGCGATGCCGGTGCCCTTGCCGCCCAGGATGAACGCCGGCCGCACCACGACCGGGAGGCCGATGCGCTCGATGGCGGCCAGGGACTCCTCCAGGCTGTGGGCCGTGGCGGAGGAGGGCACGCTGAGGCCGATCTCCTGCATGGCGACCTTGAACTGCTCGCGGTCCTCGGCGGTGGCGATCGCGCCGGCCGTCGCCCCGATCAGCTCGGGGCTGCCGGGGCGCCCGACCACCTTGCGGTCGACCAGCTCCATGGCCAGGTTGAGGGCGGTCTGGCCGCCGAGCGTCGGGAGCAGGGCGTCGGGCCGCTCCCGCTCGATGATGCGCTCCAGGTGGTCGGCATCGAGCGGCTCGACGTAGGTGGCGTCCGCGAACTCGGGGTCGGTCATGATCGTGGCCGGGTTGGAGTTGGCCAGGATCACCCGGTAGCCCTCGGCCCGGAGGACCTTGCAGGCCTGGGTGCCCGAGTAGTCGAACTCGCACGCCTGGCCGATGACGATGGGCCCGGCGCCGATGACCAGGATCGACTCGAGGTCGGCGCGCCGTGGCACTCAGCGACTCCCCGCCGCCACCGTCGAGCGCGAGCCCGACCGGGCGCCGCCGTCGATCAACGTCGCGAACTCACCGAAGAGATAGGCGGCGTCGTGGGGGCCGGGCCCTGCTTCTGGGTGGTACTGCACCCCGAACGCGCGCAGCCGCGGGCTGCGGACCCCCTCGATCACGCCGTCGTTGAGGTTGACGTGGGTGACCTCGACGTCCGCACCCATCGACCCCTCGACCACGGCGTAGTTGTGGTTCTGACTGGTCATCTCCACCCGCCCGGTGGCCAGCCGCCGGACGGGATGATTGCCGCCGTGGTGGCCGAACGGCAGCTTGTGTGTGGTCCCGCCCAGCGCCGTGGCCAGCAGCTGGTGGCCCAGGCAGATGCCGAAGATCGGCACCGCGCCCAGGAGCTGGCGGATGGCGTCGACCGCGTAGCCCACCGCCGCCGGGTCGCCGGGACCGTTGGACAGGAACACGCCGTCGGGCTCCAGGGCCAGCCCGTCGGCGGCCGGCGTGGCCGCCGGGACGACGGTGACCTCCCCCAGGCGCGCGAGGTGGCGCAGGATCGTCCGCTTGATGCCGAAGTCGTAGGCGACGATGCGACGGGGTGGCCGATCGGACGGGGCCGGGGCCGCCCCGTGCGTCACGGTGTAGGGGTCGGCGCAGGTGACGGTGGCGACCAGGTCGCGGCCGTCGGTGCCGGGCTCGGTGGCGGCGGCCGCCCGCAACGTCGCCTCGTCGGCGCTCCCGAACGCGCCCGGCAACGCACCGGACTCCCGGATGTGCCGGGTCAGGCGGCGGGTGTCGACCCCCGCGATGGCGGGCACGCCGTGGCGGCGCAGGTAGTCGTCGAGATCCTCGCTCGCGCGCCAGTTGGAGCGGCGCCGGGCCAGGTCCCGGACCACCACGCCCCGGCAGAACGGCCGGCGGCTCTCGTCGTCGTCCGCGTTGACCCCGTAGTTGCCGATGTGCGAGCCGGTGAAGGTGATGACCTGCCCGGCGTAGGAGGGGTCGGAGATGACCTCCTGGTAGCCCGACAGCACGGTGTTGAACACCACCTCGCCGGTTGCGACGCCGCCGGCCGGTTCCGCCCCCACCAGCTCCCCCTCGAAGGTCGTCCCGTCGGCGAGCACCAGGAGCCCGTCCCGGAGGGCCGTCACGCCCACGTTCCGATCTGGCGTCCGTGGTGACGAGATGTCGGCGTGAGAGACGCCAGTTCGACCTGTGGTTGCATACTCATGCAATTTAGCGCATGACCCTCCATCATCGCTGGGCCTCGGCATCGACCACCACCGCCTCCCCCGCCAGCAGGGTGTGGCGGACCCTGCCTGTGAGCGCCATCCCCGCGTACGGCGTGTTGCGGCTGCGGCTCGCCAGCGCCCCAGGGTCGACGCTCCAGGCCGCCGCCGGGTCGACGACGCACAGGTTGGCGGGCCGCCCGGCCTCGATCGGGCCGCCGTGACGATCACCGACCCCCAGCAGCGCCGCGGGCCGCCACGACAGCAGCGCCAGCACGTCGGCGATGGGCAGGTCGAGCTGCGTCAGCGCGAGGGCCAGCGCCGTCTCCAGGCCCAGCATGCCCGGCGCCGCCTGGTCGAACGGCTGCTCCTTCGCCTCGGGCGCATGCGGGGCGTGGTCGGTGGCGATGCAGTCGATGGTCCCCTGGTCCAGACCGCGGCGAACCGCGGCGACGTCGTCCTCGGTGCGCAGCGGCGGGTTCACCTTGAACACCGGGTCGTACGAGGCGCAGCACTCGTCGGTGAGCGTGAAGTGGTGCGGCGTGGCCTCGCATGTCACCGGCAGGCCCTCCGCCTTGGCCACCGCCACGAGCTCCACCGACCGCCGGGTCGACAGGTGCTGGAAGTGGACCCGGCCGCCGGTCAGGCGGGCCAGCGCTATGTCGCGCATCACCATCAGCTCCTCGGCCTCCGCTGGCTGGCCGGGGATGCCGAGCCGGGACGAGCAGGCGCCCTCGTGCATGGCCCCGCCGGCGGCCAGCACGTCGTCCTCGCAGTGCTGGGCCAACGTCACGCCCAGGCCCCGCGCGTACTCGAGGGCCCGGCGCATGAGCCGACCGTCCTGCACCCCGCAGCCGTCGTCGGTGAAGAACCGCACGCCGAGCGCCGCCAGCTCGGCCATCGGCGTGAGCTGCGCTCCCTCCCGTCCCACCGTGATGGCGGCCGACGTGCGGACGTCGCAGCAGCTTGCACGGCCGAGCTCCAGCACCTCGCGGGCCACACCGGCGGAGTCGATCGGGGGATCGGTGTTGGGCATGGCGAGCACGCAGGTGAACCCGCCGAGCGCGGCGGCGCGAGCTCCCGTCTCGACGGTCTCCGCCTCCTCCCTCCCCGGCTGGCGCAGGTGCGTGTGGAGGTCGACGAGGCCGGGCGCCACCACGCACCCCCCGGCGTCGAGGACGATGTCGGCGCCGAGGTCGGACCCGGCGGCGACCACCGCGGCGATGCGACCGTCCTCCACGGCCACGTCGGCCTCCCGCTCGCCGCCGGCGTCGACGACGCGACCACCTCGGATCAGCACCGATTTCAACGTTCCCCTCCCGATCCCAGCAGCTCGAACAGCACGGCCATCCGCACCGCCACGCCGTTGCGCACCTGGTCGGTCACGACCGAGCGGGGCAGATCGGCCACGTCGGCGGCGATCTCGACGCCGCGGTTCATCGGGCCCGGGTGCATGACGATGGCCTTGTCGCCCAGCAGGTCGACCCGCGAGCGGGTCAGCCCGTAGCGGGCCGTGTACTCCCGCAACGACGGCACCAGCGCCTCGTTCATCCGCTCTCGCTGCATCCGCAGCAGGTACACCACGTCGACCTTCGGCAGCACGGCGTCGAGGTCCTGGCTGACCGCCACGGGCCACCCGTCCAGGCTCGGCGGCAGCAGGGTCGGGGGCGCCACCAGGGTGAGCTCGGCACCGAGCTTGGTGAACGCCCAGGCGTCGCTGCGTGCCACCCGGCTGTGCTTCACGTCGCCGACGACCGCGATGCGCAGCCCGTCGACACCGCCCAGGTGCTCGCGGATCGTGTAGCAGTCGAGCAGGGCCTGGGTGGGGTGCTCGTGCCAGCCGTCGCCGGCGTTGATCACGCTGCCCGACACCCAGTGCGTGATCTGGTGGGGCACGCCTGCCGAGCGGTGGCGCACCACGATGGCGTCCACGCCCATGGCCTCGATGGTCTCGACGGTGTCGCGCAGCGACTCGCCCTTGTTCACGGACGATGCCGACACCGAGAAGCTCAGGGTGTCGGCCGAGAGCCGCTTGGCCGCCTGTTCGAAGCTCAAGCGGGTCCGGGTGGAGTCCTCGTAGAACAGCCAGGTCACCGTGCGACCCTGGAGCGCCGGCACCTTGGGCAGGCGGCGCCGGCTCACCTCGACGAAGCTGTCGGTCAGGTCGAGCAGGTGTGCGATGTCCTCGCCCTCGAGGTCCTCGATTCCCAGCAGGTGCTTCATCTTCCCTTCACCACCTCGCCGAGCTCGACGCCGTCGAGGGTGGCGTTGACCGCCTCGTCGCGCCGGGTGGGGAGGTTCTTGCCGACGTAGTCGGGGCGGATCGGCAGCTCGCGGTGGCCCCGGTCGACCATGACCGCCAGCTGGATCGCCCGCGGCCGCCCATACGTGTGCACGGCGTCGAGCGCCGCCCGGATCGTGCGGCCGGTGAACAGCACGTCGTCGACCAGGATCACCACCTGGCCGGTGAGGTCGACGGGGATGTCGGTCACCGCCGCGGGGAGGACCGGCCGCAGGCCGATGTCGTCGCGGTGGAAGGCCACGTCCAGCGAGCCCAGCGGCGGCCGGGCGCCGTCGATCTTCTCGAGGGCCTCGCCCAGCGCCTCGGCGAAGGCCACGCCGCCGGTCTGCAGCCCGATCAACACCACCTGGTCGGGCCCGTGGTTGTGCTCGATGATCTCGTGCGCCATCCGCCACACGGCCCGGCGGACGTCGTCGCCGTCGAGCACCTGGGTCCGGGCATGGAAAACGCCCCCGAACGGGGGCGTGCTACGTCGTTCGCGCTCTGCCAATCGGGGACCTCCCCTTGTCCTGCCCGTGCGGGTCTCGCAGGACCCACTTCACGGTCAGGCGGCCACCGTAGCAGCGTGACCGTCGCCGGCGGCGCATCCCCGCCTCTGTCAGGGCCGGGCCCACACCTCGCCCACGCCGGCCGGCCCCAGGAGGCGAAAGCCCGCCGCTGCCGCCACCCGGGCCGAGGCGGCGTTGGCCGGGTCGATGCCGGCCCATAGCTGCCGCAACCCCAGCGGTGGTGCCAGCGCCCAGGTCGCCAGCAGGTCCACGGCGACCGCCGCCAGGCCCCGGCCCCGAGCGTCGGGGGTGAGCCACCACCCCACCTCCGCACGCCGGGCGTCCAGGTCGAATGCCCGCAGGCCGACCTCGCCCCATACGGCGTCGGCGTCGACGGGGCCGATCACCAGGTCGAGCGCCAGGCACCGGGCCCGTCGCTCGGGCTCGCCCGCGATCCAGCGCTCGGCTCTCTCGGCCGACGCGTCTGCGGGGGCGGGGTTGGCGCCCACGACCGACGGGTCGCGCCAGGCCGCCATCAGCGCCGCCACGTCGCCGGGGCGGTCCCGCCACCCGCGCAGGCGGATACCCCGGCCGGCATCGGCCAACTCCGGCGCGGGCAGGGGCAGGCTCAGCGTGCCGGGCTCATTCCGGGCCAGGCGGGCGCGCCTCGGACGCCACCGAGGACAGCACCCCGTTGACGAAGCGGGGGGAATCGTCGGTGCCGAACCGGCGCGCCAGCACGACCGCCTCGTTGATCACCAGTGCCCCCGACCGCTCGGGCACGGCCAGCAGCTCGTAGGAGCCGAGCCGCAGGATCGACCGGTCGACGGCCGCCAGCCGATCCAGCGACCACTTCGGGGCGACCAGCCGGCGCAGCAGCCCGTCGATGTGCTCGCGATGGGCGTCCACCCCCCGGACCAGTTCGACGGCCAGCGCGGCGGGAGCGATGGGCTGCTGGTCCAGCAACTCCCCCACCGGGATGTCCTTGGCCTCGGCCTCGTACAGCAGCTCGAGCGCCCGCTCCCGGGCCGCCCGCCGGCTGTCCACCTCGGTCGGCTCGAGCCCGCTCATCCCGCCCCGTCACGCCCTCGTGAGGTACTCGGAGCTGCGGGTGTCGACCTTGATCCGGTCGCCGGAGTTGACGAACAGGGGCACCTGAACCACCAGGCCGGTCTCCAGTTTGGCGGGCTTGCGGGCGCCCGACACCCGATCGCCCTGGATGCCCGGTTCGGTGTCGGACACCGCCAGCTCGACTGCGGCGGGCAGGTCGATGCCGATGATCTCGTCCTTGTAGAACTGCAGCACCATCGTCGACCCGTCGACGATGTACCTGGTGGCCTCACCCAGGGCTGCGGCCCCCACGTGGATCTGCTCGTACGTGCTGCTGTCCATGAACACGTGGTGGTCGCCGTCGTGGTAGAGGAACTGCATCTCCTTCTTCTCGACGACCGCCTGCTCGACCCGCTCGTCGGCCCGGAAGGTCCGCTCGATCTGGCCGCCGGTGCGGGCGTTGCGCAGCGTGGTCCGCACGAACGCCGGTCCCTTGCCGGGCTTCACGTGCTGGAACTCGACGACGTGGAAGAGCCCGTCGGGCAGGTCGAGGGTCATGCCCCGCTTGAGGTCGTTGGTGGTGGTGGCAGCCATCGGCTCGGCTCCTGGGCGCGCAATCGGATCTCTACAGCTGGGGTTCCTTGGGCGCCAGCGTCAGGGTGCGGCTGCCCTCGGAGGTGACCACGACCGTGTCCTCGATCCGGACCCCACCATGCTCGGCGAGGTACACGCCCGGCTCGACGGTCACGACCTGGCCGTCGGCCAGCATAGCGTCGGTCGTCTTCGCCACCCGCGGGGGCTCGTGGATGTCGAGGCCCACGCCGTGCCCCGTGGCGTGGAGGAACGCCTCGTCCCAACCGGCATCCCGGATGACCGAGCGGCAGGCGTCGTCGACCGACCTGGCCTCGGCACCGGCCTTTACGGCCGCCACCCCCGCGGCCTGGGCCTCCCGCACCACCTCGTACATGCGGGATTGCATGTCGCTGGGCTCACCGATCATCACGGTCCGGGTCATGTCGGAGTGGTAGCCGTCGACCAACGCCCCGAAGTCGAGGACCACGAGGTCACCCTCCTCGATGCGGCGGTCACCGGCCCGATGATGCGGCATGGCGGCGTTGGGGCCGGAGGCGACGATCGTCTCGAACGACGGGCCCTCGGCGCCGAGCCGCCGCATCTGCCACTCGAGCTCGAGCGCCACCTCGGCCTCGGTCGCCCCGTCCCCCAGGCGCTGCCGCACCACCGCCAGCGCGGCGTCGGCCATCGCGCACGCCGCCTGGATGCGCGCGACCTCGCCGGCGTCCTTGACCAGACGCAACGATTCGACGAGGCCCCCGGTGGCCACCAGCCTGCTGTCGGGAAACCAGTCCCTTCCGAAGCGGCGCTGCTGGGCCCAGGTGACGTTCTCCGATTCCAGCCCGAGCCGTCCCAGCCCGGCGGCGGCCTCCGCCAGCGCCTGGCGACGGGCGTCCTCCTCGAGGCCGATCACAGTCCTGGCCTCGACGCCGGCTTCGGCCAGCTGGCTGGTTGCCTGGTCGCGGTAGCGACCGTCGGTCACGAACACGAGCTCGGCCGCCACGTCGGCGGGCACGAGCAGCAGCGCCGCCGATCCCGTGAAGCCGGTGAGGTAGCGGACGTTGGTCAGGTTCGTGACCAGCAAGGCGTCGCAGGCGACCTCGGGGAGCCGGGACCGCAGCCCGGCGGCGCGATCGGTGACGTCCATCGGAGGGAGCGAGGGGGGGTCGAAGCTCACCCGCGTCAGGCTAGGTGGCCTCTCAGGCGAGAAGCTGCCGGACGGCCTCGACCGCCAGTACGTAGCCGTGGCCACCGAAGCCGGCGATCGTCCCCGTGGCCGCGGGGGCCACGACCGACGTGTGGCGCCACCGTTCCCGGGCGTTGGGGTTGGAGATGTGGACCTCGACGACCGGTCCGTCGAACGTCGCCAGCGCATCGTGCAGTCCCCAGGCGTAGTGGCCGAACGCCCCGGGGTTGACGACGATCGCGGCGCACCGGCCGCGGGCGACCTGGATGGCGTCGATGAGCTCGCCCTCGGCGTTGGATTGCAGGTGCTCGATGTCAAAGCCGGCGGCGTCGGCGGCCTGGCGCGCCGCCGCCAGATGGTCGTCCAGGGTCTGTCGCCCGTAGAACTCCGGCTCCCGCTGGCCCAGCAGGTTGAGGTTGGGGCCGCTGAGCACGAGGATCACCCGCCGCTCGGTCACACCGTGCTCCCGATCCGATCGAGGACAAGCCTCGCCGTCCCCGGGGCCACGCCCGTCACCAGCTCGATCCCGCGGGACCCGTCGAGCACGAACGAGAGGCCGCGCACCGCCTTCTTGTCGCGGGTCATGAGCGTCACCAGCTCGTCGGGATCGACGTCGGGGGGGAGGACCGAGGGCAGTCCGTACTCGCCCACCACCCGACGGTGCTCGCCCACCCGAGCGCCGTCGATGCGGCCCAGCTCGGCGGCCAGCTCCGCGGCGTAGACCAGGCCGATGGCCACGGCCTCCCCGTGGCGCAGGTCGTAGCGCCCCGCCGTCTCCAGTGCGTGGGCCAACGTGTGCCCGTAGTTGAGGACCGCCCGCCCCGGGGCGTCGGCCGCCGGGTCCTCACGCTCGTCGGCCGCCACCACGCCGGCCTTCATCCGCACGCAGGCGGCGATGCGCTCCACCAGGGGCCGCGCCTCCAGGTCCTCGCCGGTCAGGAAGTGGTACTTGGCCATCTCGCCGAGGCCCGACCGCCGCTCGCGTTCGGGGAGGGTGGCCAGGGCGTCGGTGTCGCACAGCACCGCCGCGGGCTGCCAGAACGCGCCCACGAGGTTCTTGCCGTCGGGCAGGTTGACCCCGGTCTTGCCCCCGATGGCGGCGTCGACCATGCCCAGCAGTGTGGTGGGCACGTGCACCACCCCCACCCCCCGGTGGTAGACGGCTGCGGCGAAACCGGCCGTGTCGGTGACCACGCCGCCGCCCACGGCCACCACCTGGTCGGCCCGCGTGAGGCCCCAGCGCGACCATGCCCGGCACAGGTCCTCGACCGTGGCCAGCGACTTGGTGGCCTCACCGTCGCCGATCGTGAACACCTCGTGCTCCCGTCCCGGATCGACCTCGAATCCGATGCCCCGCTGGGTGACGACGGCCGCCCGGCGAGCCGCGGGATCGAGCAGCGCGGCCAGGCGGGAGCGCACGCCGGCACCCACCACGACCGGGTAGGCACGCTCGCCCAGCCGGACCTCGACGACGACCTCGTCGGTCACCCCGCGGCCCCCGCGTGGACGCCGACCAGCTGCGCGATGTGCCGGGCCAGCGCCCGCTTGGGCTTGTCGTCGCGGCCGTGGAACGGCTCCACGTCGACGGCGACGTCGGCGACCTCCTCGTACAGCGGTGCCCGGGTCGCGACCAGGCGTTCGAGTGCCGCCGCGGGGTCCGGATCGCCGGCGAGCAGCGGCCGGTGCGTGGGATCGGCGCGGGCGGCGAGGAACGCCGCGGAGGCCCGCAGCCAGACGACGAACGCCCGGCGACCGAGGAGGGCGCGGTTCTCGGACCGGGTGACCACCCCGCCGCCGGCCGCCACCACCAGCGGATGGGCGCGGCCCAGCAGATCCGCAAGGACCTCGGACTCGAGCCGGCGGAAGGCCTCCTCGCCGTCGTCCCGGAAGATGGCGGGAATGGTGCGCCCCGCACGCAGCTCGAGTTGCTCGTCCGTGTCGGCGAACGGTCGCTGCAGCTCCCTGGCCAGGCGGCGGCCGACCGTGGTCTTGCCCGCCCCCATGGGCCCCACCAGCACGACGTGCCGGCGACGCCCGCCGTCGCCGCCCATCGGGTCCACCTTGCTTCCCGCTCTTGGCCTTCGGCCGGGCCGCTCGGGCCACGCTCGCTGCATTGCGGACGCTCGCTCAGGACTCGCGCAACGAAGCGTCGAACGCATCGCGGTTGCGGACCACCTCGTCGACGGAGTCGCCGCCGAACTTGCGCAGGGCTTCCCCCGCCAGCACCAGGGCCATCATCGTCTCGGCCACCACCCCCATGGCGGGGACGGCGGTCACGTCGGTCCGTTCCTTGAAGCTCACCGTCTCCTGCTTGGTCAGGACGTCGACGGTAGTGAGCACGGGCCGGTTGAGCGTCGCCAGGGGCTTCATGGCCACCCGGCACACGATCAGCTCGCCGGTGGACATGCCGCCCTCGATGCCACCGGCCCGGGTGGTCGTGCGCCGATAGGACTGGCGGTCGGCGTCCCAACCGATGGGATCGTGCGCCTGGCTGCCGGGGCGCCCGGCGACGCCGAACCCGTCCCCGACCTCGACGCCCTTCACCGCCTGGATGCTCATGAGCGCCTGAGCCAGGAGCCCGTCGAGCCGCCGGTCCCAGTGGACGTGGCTCCCCAGGCCGACGGGCACACCGTAGGCCAGCACCTCGGCCACACCGCCCAGGCTGTCGCCCTCCTTCGCCACAGCCTTGATCTCCTCGACCATGGCCTCCGTGTCGCCTGAGTCGAAGCAACGCAGCGGCGAGGCGTCGACCCGGTCGAGATCCGCGGCCGTGGGGCGGTCGTGGGACTTCGACCGCACGGACCCGAGCTGGATCACGTGCGAGACGATCTCCACGCCCAGACGCCGCAACAATCCCTTGGCCAGGGCTCCGACCGCCACCCGCGCCGCCGTCTCCCGGGCCGAGGCGCGTTCCAGCACGTCGCGGGCGTCGCTGAAGCCGTACTTCTGCATGCCGGCCAGGTCGGCGTGACCGGGACGGGGCTGGGTGAGCGGCGCCCGCGTCTCGCCCGGCTCCACCGCCATCTCCTCGTGCCAGCGGTCCGACCGCGACCACTCCGTGTTGGCGACCTCGATCGCCACCGGCGCGCCCAGCGTGCGACCGTGGCGGACGCCGCCGACGAGGGTGACCTCGTCCTGCTCGAAGCGCATGCGCGGTCCGCGGCCATAACCGAGTCGGCGCCGGGCCAGCTCGTGGCCGATGTCATCGACCGTGATCGGCAGCCCCGCCGGCAGCCCCTCGACGATGGCCACCAGGCCACGGCCGTGGGATTCGCCGGCGGTGAGGAACCGGAGCACGGCACGACGATACAGAGGCTGAGGCCGAGCGCAGGCGAGGCCGTGGCCCGAGCGGCCCGCCGCCGCAGGCGACAAGAGCGGGAAACATGTTCTGGCTACAACGAAGCAAGAATCACCAGCGCCGCCCCCAACGCCAGCGAGGGGCCGAAGGGGAACGGGTCGTTGCGCCGGCGCAGGACCAGCAGGGCGATGCCCAGCAGGGCCCCGATGAGGCCACCCAGCAGCGCGGCGTCGAGCGCGTCCTCCAGCGGGCCGAGGACCGGGTGCTCGGGCGTCCACGCCAGCCACCCCACCACCAGCCCGGCCACCGTCGCCAGCCGCACGTCGCCGAAGCCGAGCATGCGGGGCGAGATCAGGTGCAGCACCAGCAGTCCGCCGCCGAGCACCGCCGCTCCCAGCAACGCCGCCCGCAGGGTGTCGGCGTCGATGCCGCTGTCGACGGCGGTCGCCACCAGGATCGTCACCCCGACCGCGAGCGCCGTGACGTGCGCAAACCGGGCGGGGATGCGCATCGCCCAGATGTCGACCGCCGACATGGCCACCAGCCCGGCGAACAGGCTGAGCACCGGCAGCAGCGTGGCCGACCAGCCGGCCCGAGCCGCGGCCAAACCGAACGTGAGCCCGGTTGCCACCTCCACCCCCGCGCACCACCGGGGCCGGTGCGCGCCGCAGCCAGCACAGCGCCCGGCGGCCAGGAGCCACGGCAGTGCGGGGGCCGCCGGCTGGGGGGCCAGCGAGCGGCCGCAGGCACCACAGCGGGCCACCGATCGGCCGAGCTCGCCGGATGCCGGAACGCGCCGCAGCAGCTGCGGCATGACCACTCGCCAGCCGACCCAGCGGAGGATGGCATGGTTGAGCACAGGCCCGACGATCCCGACGCCGAGGATCACCGCCCCGGCGACGAGGGCTGCCTGCGACAGGTCGCTCAGCGGACGGAAGTGAGGAAGTTGATGAGCCTGCCCCGCTGAGCCACGTCGTCACCGGTGCTGGGGCCGCGGGCTCCGGCCGATCCCCCGGTGGGACCGACGGTCGCCTGCACCGCCGCCCGCGCCTCGGGGCTCATGGCTGCGAGGTGCGGTGCCAGCTCGCCTTCGGGGCCTGACCGCAGCGGGCCGAGTGAGCTCAGCCCGGCAAACGGCGAGGTGATCGGACCGGTAGGGCCGCCGGGCGCCTCGTCATCGGCCGCCCAATGCATCTCCGGCGGCAATGCCGACGACGACACCGCCCGGACCTGCCCCGTGTGGATGGGGTCGACGGGCGGGACCAGGCCACCCCCGGTGAACGGCGACCTGTCGTCACCGAGCGGGCTGACATCGGGCAGGCCGGGTAGCGCGGGAGGGGGGCTCGGCGTCGCCGGTCGCTCGGTGGGCGAGCGGGAGCCGAGGCCCGGGTCGGCGGGCGGGACCCCCCGAGGGGGAGGCACTGCCGCCGAACGACCGCGGCCCGAGCGAGAGGGAGGCCGGCCGCCGTTGGAGCCGGGTGCGGCCGACGGTGGCGCCGGACCGTCTGCGTCGGAACGACGAGCCCGCGAGCCCGGACCGGAAGGCCGGCCCTCGCCGTTGGTGGCGCGGGCGGACGGCGGCAGGCCGTCCGGCCCGACGGTCGGGTGGGGGCCGCTGGTGCGGTCGGACTGCCGCCACCCGGCGCGTGGCGTCTCGCCCGTCAGCGCCGGTTCCCGAGGTTCGTCCCCGCTCCCACGGCCGCTCGGGACACGCTCCCCGCTCCCACGGCCGCCCGGGGCGGGCAGCGGTAGGCCGGGTATGCCCCGGGGAGGTGTGGGCCGGGCCCGTGACCCGGAGCGGCGGGGCCGCTCGGACGGCAAGTCCGGCAGGTCGGTCAGGCGGCTGGGTTCGAGGATGGGCTCGGGGCCGTCGACGTCGGCCACGCCCAGCTCGACGAGGTCGCGCACCGCCCGGGACACGTTCAGCTCGCTCAGGCCCAGGGAGCTGGCCACCTCGCCGACCGAGCGACCCCCTGCCACCGCCACCAGCGAGCGCCAGCGGTCGGCACCGATCGTGACCTCGTCGCTGGACAGCTCCGAGGTGAGGCTCACGCGGTGGTCCAG
The DNA here is from genome assembly GCA_050744525.1 of Acidimicrobiales bacterium. Taxonomy (GTDB): domain Bacteria; phylum Actinomycetota; class Acidimicrobiia; order Acidimicrobiales; family VFJN01; genus DASQUK01. Next base: position 29,472 of record JBOGHG010000015.1, read on the forward strand.
CGAGGGGACCACCGCCTCCAGCTCGGTCCATTCGCTGAGCAGGGCGTTGGCGCGCCGCAGGAGGTTGTCGACCTCGTCGGGATGCTCGGCGTTGGGCGTGTGGTCGTCGGCGTCGAAAGCGAACGAGCCGCTGCCGAAGCGAAGCAGCTCGAAGACCATCTCGTCGGTCGGCGCGCCGTCGACGGAGCGGTCGGCATCGGCGTCGACCACCCGGCCGTCGCGCAGCCAGACGCTTCCCTGGCCGCGATCACCGTCGATGCGCAGACGTCCTGTCTTGCTGGTGGTCGCCAGCAACTTCAGCACGTCTGGGAGAGAAAACGTGTCGAGAGTCCCTTGGAGCGCCAACGCTGTACCTCCGATGTGCTCGTTCCCCGCCAACATCCCCAGCGCTGGCCTCCACCCTAAACCGCGCGTCCAGCGCGCGCCCAGCGGCGTTTTCGGCACTCCACGCCCACAGGGTGTGGCGTCAGCCCATGCGGCGTGTCAGTTCCACCACCGCGGCGGCCGACATGGCCTCCAGCGGCGGGTCCTCTCCAGTCCAGCGCCGGAACGCATGGGCGGCCTGGTGGATGAGCATGCCCAACCCGTTCACGGCCACCGCGCCCCGGTCGCGGGCGGCCCCTAGCAAAGGGGTCGTCGCCGGGTGGTAGATGAGGTCGACGACCACCTGCCCGGCGCGGAGCGAGGCGGGATCGACGGGGAGCGGTTCGGGCGTGCCGTCGGCGGCGGTGACGACGCCCATGCCGAGGGGTGTGGCGTTGACCACCAGGTCGGCCCCCGCGACATCCGCGGGCGTACCGACCCGGCCGCGCTCGCCCGCCAGGATCGCCGCCCGGGTCGCCGGCTCCGGCGACCGGTTCACGATGGCGACGTCGGCCGCCCCGGCCTCGCCGAGGGCCAGCGCCACCGCCCGCCCGGCGCCCCCGGCACCCACCACTACGCACCGCAGCCCCGCCGGGTCGACGCCCTCGTCCATCCGCAGGGCGTCGACGAAGCCGGCACCGTCGGTACTCTCCCCCACCAGCCGGTCGCCCAGCCAGCACACGCAGTTGACGGCGCCGAGGGCCGAGGCCACCGGGGTCCGCTCGTCGACGGCGTCGTGGGCCGCGGCCTTGTGGGGCATGGTCACCGACAGCCCGCCGATCCCGAGCTCGCGGGCGGCGGCGATGGCTTGGGCCCCGCGCCCGGGAGGCACGTCGAAGACCAGGAACACCCAATCGGCGTCCACGGCGGCGAAGGCGGCGTTGAGGATGGCCGGTGAGAGCGAGTGGCGCACCGGCGAGCCGACCAGCGCCGCCAGGTGGGTGGACCCGGTGACTGCCCGCCCCATCAGCAGACCCTACGAAGGATTCACCCGCAGCCGAGGCCGGCGTCGGCGCAGCGCTGGCGGGCCTCGAGGAACTCGTCGTAGTCGGCGGTGAAGAAGTGCGACCCGTCGTCGGCCTCGGCGTCGAGGACGTAGTAGAGCCAGTCGCCGTTGGCGGGGTTCAGGGCGGCCTCGATGCTCGCCCGGCCGGGTGAGGCGATGGGCGTGGGCGGCAGGCCCTGGCGGTTGCGGGTGTTGTAGGGCGAGTCCGACGCGAGGTCGGCCTCGGTGAGCGAGCAGCCCCCCGGTTCGTTCTTGATGTAGCAGCTGGTGGCGTCGATCTGCAGCGGCATCTCCTCGGCCAGCCGGTTGTAGATGACCCGGGCGACGCGTGACCGGTCCTCGTCGGTGCCGGCCTCCTCCTCGATCAGCGACGCCACCGTCAGCACCTGGTACGGCGAAAAGCCCAGCGCTTGGGCCTGACGCTCCATGCCCAGCTCGGCCAGAGTGCTGTCGAGTTGGGCCACCATGCGCTGGATCACGACCGCCTCGTTGTCAGCCTCCTCGACCTCGTAGCTCTCGGGGAAGAGGGTGCCCTCGAGCGACCGCTGGTCCGCCGGCAGGACGCTCGAACGGGAGGCCGGGTCCTGGAGCGCCGCCTGCAGGCCCTCGGGCGTGAAGCGGCTGACCCCGTCGTCGGGATCGGCCAGCCGGGCCACCGTCTCGCTCAGGGTCAGGCCCTCCGGAACGGTGATCAATATGGCGTTGGGGGGCAGGGCGCCCTCCTCGAGGGCGTCGATCGCCTCGGTGAACGACGAGTTGAGCTGCATTCGGTAGCCGCCGGCCTGGAACTCGCCCGGGTCACGGAAGCGGATGTACCAGTCCCACACCGTGGCGTTGCTGATCACCCCGGCGTCGGCGAGCTCACGACCGATGTCGCTGGTCGATGCCCCCTCGGGGATCTCGACCAGCACCGTCTCGCCCGGATCACCCGAGGGGTCGATCTCGCCCTGGGCCCAAGACCACGCGAACCAGGCCCCGACTCCGGCGCCGACCAGCAGCACGGCGAAGGTGATGAGCACGGCGCGACAGCCACGCCGCCGCGAGAGCCCCTCGCCCTCGTCGCCCTCGTAGCCGTCGTACTCGTCCTCGTAGTAGTCCTCGTCATAGCCGTCATCCGGATAGGCGTCGTTGGCATAGGCGTCTCCCTGGTGGGGAGCGATCGGGTAGGCGCCGGTCCGCGGCCCGGTCGCCGGGGCCCCGGCCCGATACGCCCCGGTCGGCGGCCCCGCTCCCGCCGTGCCGCCGCCGTACGCCCCCGGGACCGGCTGCCCCCAGGTCGGGGCCTGGCGCGGCGCGTCGTCGCCGCTGTCGCGGCCGGCCGGCCCTTCCCAGAAGTCCTCGAACGCATTGCCCTGGTCGTCGTCGCCGCGGCGACCATGACGGCGGCGGCGCTCGGGTGGGGCTGGCTCGTGTGACAACGGCATGCGGCGAGACGTGATGGAGCGGCGGGCTTGGCGGATCAGCCCTGTGGCTGGCCTGCGTCCAACCACGACTGGAGGATCACCGTAGCAGCGACCTGGTCCACGACCCGGCGACCCTTGCGGCTCTTCACGCCTGCCGCCCGCAGGCGCCGCCGGGCCTCGCTGGTGGACAGGCGCTCGTCCCACGTCACGACGCCGACCCGTAGGCGGGACCGCAGTTCGTCGGTCTCGTCGAGGATGCTGCGGGCGGCCGGGCCGACCGATCCGTCGAGCGACAGGGGCAGCCCCACCACCACGATCTCGGCGCCGGCGTCGGCGACGAGCTCGGCGATCCTGCGGTGGTCGCGAAGCCGGTCGCCCGAGCGCGTCAGCAGGTCGTAGGGGGTGGCCACCACGCCCGCGCTGTCGGACAGCGCCACGCCGATCCGCCGCGTCCCGAGGTCGAGCCCGAGGGCTCGCGTCACGCGATACCGGCGGCGGCGCGAGCCTGGTCCAACGCCTCGTCGAGCCGCGACGCGTCGCGGC